>JBEKXC010000111.1:0-15677 GCA_049512435.1 Terriglobales bacterium
ATGTACACCGCCAAACATATGAAATGGTGGGGATGGGGAGATGAAGAGGTCGGCTTCGACTCCCGCGCCCATCCTGGTCTTTGGCCTTACGCCAAAGCGGTACTCGGTATAGAAGAAGACGATCTGGAAACGCCTCCCGTGCCGATCGAAGCCGCCCGCTTGCGCGAGCCCATTCGTCACGACGGCTTTCTATCCGAGCTGCGCCTGTGGATGCGCCCCGATCAGATCTGCGACAGTCGTCACGAGCGCTTGGTCCACGCCTACGGCAAGGGCCTCCGCGACCTGTTTCGTATGCGGCGCGGTATGGCTGACGGTGCTCCTGACTTGGTCCTCTATCCCGAAAACGAGCACGACGTGCTCATGACCATACGGGCAGCGGCGCATCATGATGTCGTGGTCATCCCATTTGGCGGTGGTTCGAATATCGCCGGTTGCCTGGAGCGGACCGAAACCCGCCGCATGGTGGTATCGCTCGATATGCGACGCATGCGACGCGTTCTAGCGGTAGATATGGAGTCATGTACGGCTCGCATCGAAGCCGGTGTCTTTGGTCCCGACCTTGAAGAGCAATTGCAGAGCTACGGCCTCACCCTCGGCCACTTTCCAGACTCCTTCTTGCACTCTACCCTCGGCGGCTGGATTGCCACGCGTTCTGCTGGAATGCAAAGCGATAAGTACGGCAAGATCGAGGATATGGTAATTGCGCTGCGCATGGTCACGCCCCTGGGCGTGCTGGCAACGCGAATCGTGCCCAAGTCTTCGAACGGAATCGATGTCAATCATCTGTGCATCGGCAGTGAGGGAACTCTCGGAGTCATTACCGAAGCCACCATGCAAGTTCATCCCCGGTCGGAATTGCGCCGCACTCACGGCTACCTGTTTCTCGATTTCGAAAGCGGCATCGAGGCCATGCGTGAATGTGTACGGAAAGAGTGCGTACCCTCAATGTTCCGCCTCAACGACCCCGACAAGACGGCATTGTCGCTCGCCTTCAAACCGCCATCATCGCGGCTGTCGCAGGCGGTAACCGGAGTTATGAAGACTTACCTTAGAGTGAAAGGTTTTGATTTCGCGCGGGCCTGCCTGATGCTCACTACTTTTGAGGGGAGCAAGGCCAATGTCGCCCGCCAGCACAGTCAAGTCAGCGCCATCTACCGTCGCTTCGGCGCCGTCGACCTCGGCCCCAGCTCAGGGAAGTCCTTCGAGTCGACCAAGTACGATTTTCCACACATACGTGACTTTCTAATGGATCGCGCCATCACCTCCGATGTGAGCGAGACCTCGACCGTGTGGAGCAACATCGTTCCTCTATATCGTGCGACGACCACAGCCCTAAGCGCCGCCATTCTGGAGAGCGGGGTAAAACCCTGGGTCGGATGTCATATCAGCCACACCTATCACTGCGGGGCGAGCCTCTATCTGACCTTCGCCTGCCGGCAGCAGCATGGGCAGGAAATGCAACAGTATCTGCACGCGAAACGCGCTGTGCAGCAGTCGTTCATGGATCACGGCGCGACTCTGTCGCACCACCACGCCGTCGGAACCGAACACCTGCCCTGGCTCACCGCTGACATTTCGCCCGTAGGTGTAATGGCCATAGCTGCAATCAAAGGAGGACTCGACCCCGGCAATGTCATGAACCCCGGACGATTGCGGCCATCCACAGCGCCTTTTGAGGAATGGTCAAGAGTAGCCAGCGACGCCGTCAGCACAAATGGGAACGGCACGTCCTCACAGCCTGCAAAAAAACTCGCGTAGAGGCTCGTGTGGTGACGGGGCTCTGCCCCGTCCTGGACCATCGCAGATCTGTGGGTGAGCAAGAACGGGAAGGGCACGAGTTCACTCGTGCCGTCAGGTCGCTGAGAATGTGTCGCGCTTTAGCGCCTGAGGTGAGCTTTGTTTCCCTCGCAGACTTTTTCCGCAACATCTTCAGCCGCTGAGGGAAACCAACCTAGTCTTTCAGCGGCACCATGGTTCGATCGCCACGGCAAAAAGTCGCAACTTTCAGCAGCCTTCCCGGCGCCTGCGGCATCGTCATTACCGGCCCGTAGCAATATACGGCGTGCCCATTTGCGGCGAAATACCATTGCCCTCCCTTTCGCTTTGCCGGTTGCTGGCTGGGGGTGGGGGAGAGCTGGGCTGGGGGTGCCAACTTGGGGACGGGAAGTGACAATACCAGGGCTAGGGCCAGGGCCTTCATGATTGGGTCTCGCATCACGGCCCCCACATGGAGCCGCGCTTTCACAGAACCATTTTTCTCTAAATCTAAAACTCAATCCCCGCTACTCACGCTGCCACGACTGCTAGATCACTCGAGTGGAGCGCCGCACATCTTCTAAATCCGCAGCCGGCCATTCGGGAACTTGCTTCGTCGAGTGGGTCGATTTACCGGGCCGTTTTGTTTCTTTGTCCAATCCTTTTGCATCCGATCCCTTTGCGCCCGCCACGCCGTCCCCATGATTGCCCGATTCTGCCTTCTTCTGATCCGCCGTCACAGCCGCCTTGTCATTGGAGTTGACGCGCTTGCCGTCATCCCGGGCCAGCCTGTCTTTCAACGCGGCCAGTTGGGTGCTGTCCTTCAACATCTCGCGGATTAAACTGCGTTGCGATTCGATCGTCTGCCCCTGCTCGAAAACCAGCATGGTCAAAATGCCGTAGGAGACGATGAAAAGAATCACCAGCAGCGGCATCATCGCTGACGGTCGCGACGTGCTTTGCCCCGATAATGTTGCTCGCGACGCCGTGTTAGGAGCCGTGCTCTCCGCGCTGTAAATGACGGTCAAAGTTGCCCCCAGCTCGCCCCATACGCTCCGGGCTTCATCGCGTAATAGTGCACCCGGTAAACCATATCGAAGGGAAGGCGTAAGTATTTGTTGTGAATGGATTTAGCGATTGGAAACGGAATCGGGCTAAGTGCGCGGGTGCAAGCATCTGCACTTTATGAGTAACCAACCCAGCGTCACCAAGCTAAGTCCGGACCCAAAACAATTCGACTGAACCATCGCCCGGAAAGCCGCGCCGGTCAAGCCTTTTGGAAGGCGTCGGTTTCCAATTACCAATTACAAATTACCAATTACAAATTCTTCACCGCCCATAGGCTGCTTCCCAAGAAATAACCGGATTCCGCAGCACGCCGATCTTCTCGATCTCGCATTCCATCACGTCGCCCGGCTTCAGGTACCACGCCTTCGGATCCCCCGAAAACGCCGCCACGCCCGCCACCGTTCCCGTCGAAACCACATCGCCCGCGCTGTATCCCATCGGTGAATAATGCGCAAGTATCTCCGGAATCGAGACCGACATTTTGCTGGAATGCGAGCGCTGCCGCGCCTCGCCGTTCACCCGCAGTTCCATTGCCAGGTTATGCGCGTCGGGAATCTCGTCGGCAGTCACGATCCACGGCCCCAGCGGGCAAAAAGTATCAATCCCCTTGCAGAAGCTGAACACCCCCGATTTCATTTCGCGGCGCTGAATATCGCGCGCCGTAATGTCATTGAAAATTACGTAGCCCCCTATGTAACTACCCGCTTCTTCCGGCGTAAAGTGCTTGCCACTTTTCTTTAGAACGACGGCCAGTTCCAGCTCGTAATCCAGTTCCTCGGTCAGGTGCTCGGGATAGATCACCGGTTCGTCCGGCCCTATGATCGCGTCGGTGTTCTGAAAAAAAACGATCCACGGCATCACGGGATGCGAAAAACCAGCCTTAGTAGCCTCTTCGCGATGCTCGCGAAAATTGCCCGCCGTGTGAAAAAACTTCTTCGGAATAATCGGCGCCTTCAGCCATATGTCGCCAAGGGAATAAAGCAGCCGCTCGCCGCCGGGACCGGTAACCGCGGCCCCGTCCCCGATGTCCCCTATGTCCCCTATGACGTGAGCGATGTAGTCGAGAGCCCTGCGCGCGGCCTCCAGGCTCGTGTCTCCGCCCCGAAACAGCGCCCGCATCTCGGGCGGGACCAGACCGTCAGCCATGCGGTAAAAATTGGCTTCGCTTTCGACATCGCGCAGGTAAAGCGCGCATGCCATATGCAGATCGACCACCCGCCGATCCGCACTCTGCCGATCAAGAGTCGGATGCTCGCCCAGCAGCGCGCCAATGCGGGATTGGTGCGCCGCGTTTTCGAAGGTTACAAGTTTCATCGGAGTCAACGCCGGTGGAGTGGAGCGCCGGGCGTCCCCGCCCGGCTCCCCGTAGAGACGCCCGATTTTACCCCGAAACCTTGAAACTCTGAAACCTGGCTCCTAATCCGCTTTCACGACAACATACTGCCGCCCGGCGTACAAGCGGTACCCCGCCGAGTCCTTTTCAAACTTCAGCGGAACCGGGTGTTTGAGCTGATCGTCGTTCTTGCTGGCGATCGAAAACACGTCCGTTCCCGCCACGTTCATCACCGTGAACTTGCCTTCCTTGAAACCGAATCCATAGGCTCCCGGATCCAGCGTAGCTCCGTCAAAACTGAGTTTGGTTTCGGTGATCAGGAAGCCCTGGAATTTCTCCGCGATGGCAGTCGCATACCCCGTTGTGTCGACCAGCCCCGCCAGCACCGCCTTACCGCCGGAGTTCTTCAAGCCGGCAGTATTGCGCCCTTGCACCACCGCGCTCTGGCCCGAGAAGAAAAATGAGGCCGGAGCAATTTTCTTGACTTGAGCGCTCGTGAGAATTTGCGCGCTGGCTTGCGTCAACGCCAGCGCCACTACCACCACCAGCCACATCATCTTGCGATTACATTTCAGATTGCATTTCATCGAGGATTCCCTGTTCTCGGCCGGGTGCCCCATCCTAACGTCGGCTTTTTCGACGTTAGGGTGGGATTCCACAACCGCGTCAAGCTTACGATTTCGATTTGACCGCAACATTCGGATAGTCCACGCGCAACCACTGCCCTATGTTACTCGCATGGCCACCAATGCGATACTTTCAGAAGAAGAAGCGATGAAGCCAACCTCACAACCAGTCCCGGAACAGATACCGGAACAAATACAAGCCCGGCGCTGGCAAGCCGTCGTCGATCGCGACAGTTCACTCGACGGCGCCTTTGTTTTTGGCGTTTCGAGTACCGGCATCTTCTGCCGTCCGTCATGTCCCGCCAAACGCCCGCGCCCCGAGAACGTTAGCTTTTTCGAGCGTCCCATCGAAGCGGAGCAGGCCGGTTATCGCGCTTGCTTGCGCTGCCGTCCGAAGGCGGTGGACGGAAACCCGCAATCCGCGCTGGTCCGCGCCATGTGCCGCTACATCGAGCAACATATTGAAGACCGCCTGACGCTAAACCTGCTCGCCAAAGAATTCCGCCGCAGCCCGTTTCACCTGCAGCGGACTTTCAAGTCCGTGCTTGGAGTGTCGCCGAAGGCCTACATCGACGCCGTCCGCCTGCGCCAGGTAAAACAGAATCTGCAAGCCGGCCACGACGTCACCACCGCCCTCTATGCCGCCGGATACGGCTCCAGCAGCCGTCTCTACGAGCGCACCGCCACCCAGCTAGGCATGACGCCGGAGAAGTACCGCCGCGGCGCCGTAGCTGCGGTAGTCCGCTACACCATCGCCACTTCGCCGCTAGGACGCATGCTGATCGCCGCCACCGACAAAGGCATCTGCGCCATCCAGTTCGCGGATTCTGACGAACAACTCCAGCAAGGTCTGATGCGCGAATTCCCATTCGCCACCCGCCGCCGCGACGACACTGCTATGGCCGAATGGCGAGTCAACCTGACGCGCCTGATGGAAGGCAGCGAAGCGAGTCCATCCCTCCCGCTAGACATAAGAGCCACTGCTTTTCAACGGCGTGTCTGGGAAGCGCTGCAAAGAATTCCCCGAGGAGAAACGCGCTCCTACAGCGCCGTAGCGAAAAAGATCGGAATGCCGAAAGCCACCAGAGCCGTAGCCCGAGCCTGCGCCACGAATCCCGTGGCCGTAGCCATCCCCTGCCACCGCGTAATCCGCGAAGATGGCGACCTGGGCGGCTATCGCTGGGGCATCGAGCGCAAACAGCAGTTGCTGGCATTGGAGAAGGAAGCGGAAGCGTAGAGCGTTGTTGGTGGAGGCGCGTCAGCTCTGTTCGGTCGAAATGTTCAGTCTGAAGCTTCCGGTTCTGGACTCCGGTCACGCAAGCAAGCACCGCACTGACTGCCCGGTCCTGTCACCTCGGGATGTGAGCCAGGTCACCGATTTTTCCGTGGATTTATGCTTAAAGTGTTGCAGAGCACATTCCCTTCCCAGGTGCCCTGCTCGGCCGAACTCTCGGCCACTAGCTCAAGGCCATCGTCCGGCCATTGTTTGGCTTCTGCGATACGGATCTAACCAGGAGGATTCTTCAAATGCGAACGAAAACCTGTACTGTGCTCGTGACGCTTGCAGTCATGAGCTTATGCTTATGTTTATGCTTGACGTTCCTTGCATCCACCATGTCATACGCTCAGGTGCCGGCAGAATCGAACCGCCCTGCGGGAGTACCAGACGGCTATGTGATCACTCCGTTCGGTTACTTTCATCCATCCTGTGTCTTGCGGCTAGCGCAAGGAGAGACTCTGCTGGCAGACGGACGTGTCCTCCAACATGCCGATGGAACTCTGGAGAACATTCCGGCTTGCGAGTATCCGCATTACGCTGCCAGCGGAGCGATTGCAGCCGCGGGCGCCGCAAAGGCAGAGTCCCCGACAATCAACGGCTGGGTTGAATCCTCAAGTGTCATGACCAACAGCACCTCCTACGGCGAAATTATTGCCACCTGGACCGTGCCGCCAGCGCCGACTTCCAAAAACGGTGAGGTTGTGTATTTCTTTCCCGGCATGGAGGACAGCAACGACGTGGTGAGCATTATTCAGCCTGTCCTCGGGTGGAATATGGATGATACGAATACACCGTGGACGATTGCCAGCTGGAACTGCTGCCCCAACGGCATTACCGTGGAGAGCACGCCAGTGAGTGTCAACCCGGGCGATACCATTCAAGGCACTGTTCAGTCCACCTGTAGCGCGGGAACCGAATCCTGCCCCACGTGGAACATTACAACCGCAGACGTGACCACGGGTGGGAGCACAACGTTGGGCAATACCCCCAGTGAAGGGCAGACGTTCAACTGGGCGTTCGGCGGCGTGTTGGAGGCCTACAATATTGTCCAATGTAGCGATTACCCTCCCAATGTCTCGCTCACTTTCTCCAATATAGCGCTCTATGACTATAACTTCGTCCAGATCTCTAATCCGGATTGGTCAGCAACCTATTGGGCTCAGAGCGAAACGCCACAATGCAACTACAATGTACAGACGACGGCCACGCAAGCGACGCTCACCTATGGCACCATACCGGTCGTCAGCTTCTCACCGGCGTCGCTGCAGTGGGGTAAGGTGCTCGTCGACGCTACCAGCGCGGCCAAGAAGGTCACGCTTACCAACACCGGAACCTTGACGCTGGATATCACCAGCATCACCACCAGCGGCGACTTCGCGCTCGCGACATTCAAAGCGACTAAGAAGGTACCCGCTTGCGTCAACGGTGGCACGGTGGCTGGTGGCGCCAGTTGCGCAATCAAAGTCACCTTCACTCCGCTCCAAACCGGAGCGCTCACCGGTGACGTAACCTTTACCGACAACGCAAGCAATAGTCCGCAGCAGGTACCGCTGTCCGGAACGGGCAAAGACAAAAAGGGAAACTGAACCAGAGGGTGGGACTTCGGTCCCGCCCTTTTTTTCATGTCGGGTGCCCCATTCTAACGTCGCGGTTTTTGCGACGTTAGAGTGGGATTCCACAACCGCGTAAAGCGAGGGATTTTCCAGAGGGTGCCACACCTACTCCGCCTGCTTCGTGATATTGAGCAGCACGCCAACGCACATCAGAGTCACAAACAGCGACGACCCTCCATAGGAAACAAACGGAAGCGGAATCCCCTTGGTAGGCAAAAGCCCCAGCACCACGCTGATGTTAATGAAGGCCTGCAACGCGATCATGCTGGTGATTCCGACCGCCAGGAAGCGGCCAAAGTTATCCTGAGTGCGCAAAGCCGCCCGCGTTCCGCGCCAGAGAAAAATCGCAAAAAGAATGATGACAGCCATCGCCCCAACCAGCCCCAACTCTTCAGCGGTGACGGCAAAAATAAAATCCGTGTGCGGTTCGGGAAGATAAAACAATTTCTGCTTCCCTTCCATCAGCCCAAGTCCAGTCACGCCGCCGGTAGAGACCGCAATCAGCGACTGAATAATGTGGAAGCCAAATCCCTTCGGATCAGCATACGGATTCAGAAAAGCCAGGATGCGGTCTTTTCTGTACGAAACGTGAAAGATGAGGAAATAAAGCGGCAACAGCGCGGCCGCGAAGGCATACCCGAAGTAGCGCAGGCGGATGCCGGCGACGAACAGTATGCAAGCGGTAATGCCCGCGCAGGCGATAGCGGTGCCAAGATCCGGCTGAAAAACAATCAGTCCGAGAAAGACCGCGATGGGCGTCACCGCGGGAATCAGCGTATTGCGCCAGTCGTCCATGGCCGTAATCTTGTTTTCAAGAAACCATGCCAGAAACAAGATGAGCGTGGGCTTGGCCAGCTCCGAAGGCTGCAAAGAAACCGGACCCACGTGAAACCAGCGGTGGGTGCCGTGGGCGCGATCCAGAAAAAAAACCGAGATGAGCAGCAGCGTGGTAAGGCCCAACAACGAAAAAACCAGCGCCGGATGTTGCAGGCGTTTGTAATCCACCTTCATGGCCACGACCATCGCGACCAGTCCCGCGACCGCCCACACAAGTTGCTTGAGCAGAAATTCGTAGGCCGAACCGAACCGCTCCTTGGCCATCACCGCCGAGGCGCTGAAGATCATGACCAGTCCAACAAAAACCAGGATCGTGGTCACCGTAAACATCCAGCGATCGACGCTGACGCGCTTGGCCATAGTAATAGGAAAGAAGTAATAAGTTAGAGCATCCATTTCACCACGGAGACGCAAAGACAAGGAGGAATTTCGGCCGCCGAATTAGGGAAACGATAACTGAGTTGGTTCCCGGATCGTGTGGTGACGGGGCTTTGCCCCGTCCGGCAGCGATAACACCGGAAGGCGGAGACAAATCCCCTATGCCCTCCCTACGCCCTGAAGAGAGCCGGATTGACAAAGCACTGAGAACTGAGAACTGAGAACCGGGAACTGTTCTTAGGATCAAGACCTAGCCAGCGAATGCACCGTCTCTTTGAACACTCGGCCGCGATGTTCATAGCTGTGGAACTGGTCAAAGCTGGCGCACGCCGGAGCCAGAAGAACGACGTCGCCCGGCACCGCGGATTGGCTGGCGCGTCGTATGGCGTTTTCCAGAGTTTCTGCATGCTCGATTTCTGCAGCGCCCTGAATCTGCGATTCAATCTTCGCGGCCGCGGCCCCTATGGTGTACACGCGCTTCACGCGCTGCCGCAACAACTCATGGAGCACGGTGTAGTCGCTGCCCTTATCTTTGCCGCCGAGAATGAGATGAATATTCGCCGGGAAAGATTCCAATGCCTTCACCGCGGCGTCCACGTTCGTAGCCTTGGAGTCGTTATAATAATCGACGCCCGCGACCCGAGCCACGAACTCCAACCGGTGCTCGACCGCTTTGAAATTTCGCACAGCTTCGCGGATCTGCTCGGGCTCGCAGCCAACAAGCATGCCGATGGACACCCCGGCCAGCACATTTTCCAAATTGTGCCCACCTTTCAGCGGGACTTCGGTAAGTGGAAGGATTTTGCGCTCGTTATGGCCATCCCGGAAATAAATATGCGAGCCGCGGGCAAAGGCTCCTCTTTCAACCTCCTTCGTTCGGCTGAACCAGAACAACTGCGCGCGAGTGCGGCCGGACAATTCGGCGGTGGTGGGTTCATCGGCGTTGAGGACGGAGAAGTCATCCGCACGTTGGTTCTCAAAGACGCGCGCCTTGGCGTTGACGTAATTCGCAAAAGTCCTGTGCCGATCGAGATGGTCGGGAGTGATGTTCAGAATTACCGCGATCCGCGGACGAAATTCGACGATCGTCTCCAGTTGAAAGCTGGATACTTCAAGCACCGTCCAGGTCGCCGGCCCAGCTTTATCGGCAAGACTGATGGCCGGCGTGCCGATATTACCGCCCACGAGTGTGGGGAACTTCCCGGCAGCAATAATTTCGCCGGCCAATGCGGTGGTCGTGGTTTTGCCGTTGGCTCCGGTAATGGCGACGATCGGACCGGCGAGAAATTGCGCCGCGAGTTCGATTTCGCCGATCACCGGCTCTCCCAGATTGCGCGCCTGTACCAGTTGCGGCGCGTCGACCGGAACACCCGGGCTCACCACGATCAGGTCTTGCCCGCGAAAAGTGCGGTCGCCGTGGCCACCGGTTTCGACCGTGATACCCTGCTCCAGCAGCAGCAGAATTTCATCGCGCAGCTCGGCTTCTGGCTTCGAATCCGACACCGTAACGCGGGCGCCGCGCGACTTCAGAAAGAGCGCGGAAGCCACGCCGGATTTGCCGAGACCCACGACCAGCACGCGTTTGTTATTCAGATCCATGAGTTTCATTCACCACAGAGGCACAGGAGATAAGAGACAGGACTTGGTTTTCCTCCGTGTCTCCGTGCCTCCGTGGTGGATTCTTCTATCTAAGTTTCAAGGTAGTCAGCGCAAACAGCGCGAATACCAAAGATGCAATCCAAAAGCGCACGATCACTTTCGACTCCGACCAGCCCAGCAGTTCGAAGTGATGGTGAATCGGCGCCATCTTGAAAATGCGTTTCCGGCGCATCTTATACGAACCAACCTGCAGGATCACCGACAGCGCCTCAATAACGAAAACGCCTCCGATGAACGGCAGTAGCAACTCCTGTTTGATCATGACGGCTACTGTGCCGATTGCTCCGCCCAGCGCCAGCGAGCCGACATCGCCCATAAACACTTCCGCCGGATGCGCGTTGTACCACAGAAATCCAATGGCGGAACCGACCATCGCTCCGCAAAAGATAGTAAGTTCACCAATCTGCGGCATCTTCTGCAATTCAAGATACGTAGCAAAAGTTGCATGTCCGCTGAGGTAGGTGAGCACTGCGAGCGCGCCGGCCGCGATCACAGTACAACCGATAGCGAGCCCGTCCAGGCCGTCGGTAAGATTCACCGCATTGCTCGATCCAACAATTACCAGCACAACGAAAGCCACAAACGGCAGAAAAGCCAGCGGCCAGAGTTGGGGATGAGCCAACCATCTCTCGATCACCAGGTCCGGGTGGAACTGCTTGAAGAATGGCACCAGCAGCCTGGTGGAATACTCTCCGCGGTACTGCAACGCGATCAGTGCGATTGCAATCAGGATGCTGGCCGCGACCTGATAACCCAGCTTGGCGCGCGCGGTAAGGCCGAGATTGCGGTGATGCACCACCTTCAGGTAGTCGTCGGCAAAACCGATCGCGGCGAAGGCCACTGTAGCAAGTACGGCGATCCAGACGAACGGATTGCTCAAATCCGCCCACAGCAACGTAGGCACCAGAATGGCGATAGCGATCAGCAGACCGCCCATGGTCGGCGTGCCCGCTTTTTTCTGATGCGCCCGTGGCCCTTCTTCGCGGATGTACTGCCCGATCTGGAAATCGCGCAGGCGCCGAATCACGATTGGCCCAACGATCAGGCCGGTAAACAGTGCGGTGAGGCTGGCAAAGGCGGTGCGAAACGTCAGATAACGAAAAATGCGGAAGGGCGGAAAGTAATGGTAAAGCTTCAGGTAGAGCAGCCAGTAGAGCAATCCGCCTCCAACACCAGTTCTCGGTTCTCAGTTCTCAGTTTCCCTGCACTAATGCCGAGGGAACGCCGATCCTTTGCTGCCACGTCTGCAGCGCCTTCTCCAGCTTCACCCCGCGCGACGCTTTCAGCAACACAACATCGCCCTCGCGAGTTTCGCGCGCCAGCCACTCGCCGGCCTCCTCAGGAGTCGCCACGAACTCCGCCTTCATCCCCGCGTCGTGAGCCGCTTCCACCATCGGCTTCGCCAGGCCTCGCACCCCCAGCAGAAAGTGCATATTGCTTCCCGCCATGTAACGTCCGCACTCGCGATGTAGTTGCTCGCCAGTGTCGCCGAGCTCCAGCATTTCGCCGGCGACAACAATCCGGCGCCGGGCGGGCATGGCAGCCAACGTATCGACCGCAGCCATAAGCGCCTTCGGACTTGAATTGTAGCAATCGTACAGCACGGTGATGTTACCCAGTTGGACGACCTGTCCGCGTTTGTCGCCGGGCTGGAGCGACGGCAGCGCTGCGGCTATCTCTGACGGTGTAATGCCGTGCTCAAGTGCAATCGCGGCCGCAGCCAGCACGTTGTACACGTTATGCGTGCCGAGCAGCGGACTCCGCACCGATTGCCGCACTTCACTGCCAACGAGGCGGCTGACGAGATCGAAGCGCGTGCCTTCTGAACCGAGCACCTCAATATTTTCTGCCCGCACGTCTGCCAGAACACCCGCCGTCGCCTTAAATCCGAACAGAATGACCTTGCCATTGAAGTCGCGCCCGAACTGGCTCACATATTCATCGTCGGCATTCAACACGGCTGTGCCGCCGTGCGGAAGAGCCTCGATCAATTCATATTTCGCGCGCGCGATTCCGGCAATGGAGTCGAAGCTTTCCAGGTGAACCGGCGCAACATTGGTGACCACGGCTTGGTTCGGCACGGCAATGCGAGCCAAAGCCGCGATCTCGCCGGCGTGGGACATCCCCATCTCAACCACCGCAAGATCGTATTCTGGCTCGAGCGTCAGAAGTCCGAGCGGCAGACCAAAATGATTATTGAAATTCCCCTTGGTGCGGTGCACGCGGTACTTGATCGCGAGCAAATGGGCCAGCGCTTCTTTCGTGGTGGTCTTGCCCATCGAGCCAGTGACGCCGATAGCCGTCTTGCCCCAGATTTTTCGCACCGCCGTCGCCAGCGTCTGCAGAGCAACCAGAGTATCGTCGACGGCAAGCAGGCCTGCGGGGCCGGAAAGATTGGAATAGCGTGCCACTTGATCCTTCCGCACCACCGCAGCAATCGCGCCCCGGCTCAGCGCCTGCTCCACAAAATCGTGCCCGTCGAGCCGTTCGCCTTTGACCGCAAAAAAAAGTTCGCCAGTTTGCACGGTGCGGGAATCGATGGAATATCCCTGAACCGCTTCGATGGAGAGACGGGCGTCCTCGCCCGTCCGCTGCGCCCCGGAGTATTGCTCACCCGCTCCGTCGCTAGCACCAATGAATTCGGCGATGCGGGAGAGAAGAAGTTTCATGCGCTCTTCCCCGCCGTACCCGCCTTCGCGGCGCTCTTGCAGTCATAGCCCATGGCCAGCAGGCTCTCGCGCGCAACCTCCAAATCGTCAAAGGGAATCGTTCCTTCCCGGGTGATCTGCACTTTTTCGTGCCCCTTGCCCGCAAGCAGCACGATGTCGCCGGGAGTTGCCTGCTGCAGAGCCAAAGCGATGGCCTTGCGGCGATCCGGCTCCATGGAATATTTTGCGCCGGACTTTTGTAATCCGGACTTTTGTAATCCGGACTTTTGTAATCCAACGACAGCATCGTTCATGATGGCCAGTGGATCTTCCGAGCGCGGGTTGTCGGAAGTAAGAATGACGAAGTCGCTACCCCTGCCCGCGGCCTCGCCCATCAGCGGACGTTTGGTGCGATCGCGATCTCCACCACATCCGAACAGCGTGATGACTTTGCCCCTGATCCTGTCGACGACGCCGGCGCCCACGATAAAATCTCGAGCCAGCGCAGTCAGGTTGCGAAGCGCGTCGTCGCTGTGCGCGTAGTCCACGACCACCGTGAAGGGCTGGCCACAATCCACGCGCTCGAAGCGCCCGGGAACGCTGGTCAGGTCGAAGATCCCTTTTGCGATCGTGTCAGTAGAACAACCGCGGGCATAACCGGCGGCAGAAGCTGCGAGCACGTTGTACACATTCACGTTGCCAATCAGCGGAGACCACACGGCGATCTTGCCCGCGGGCGTCACCATCTGAAACCGGGTTCCGCGTGGAGTGATTTCGACAGACTCCGCGTGAAAATCGCCGGATGTCAGACCGTAGGAAAATACCAACGCACTCTTTCTCTTGCAAAGCTTCCAAAGCTGCCGCCCGTACTCATCGTCCAGGTTAAGAACTGCGGCGCGCGGAGGGTCCGTCCCGCAGCCTTCGAAAAGCACCTGCTTGGCGCGGAAGTAGTTTTCCATTGTGCTGTGGTAATCGAGATGGTCGCGGGTGAGATTGGTGAAGACAGCCACATCAAAAGGAATTCCGAAAACACGCTGCTGTTCAAGCGCGTGCGATGACACTTCCATCACCGACTCGGTAACTCCCAGACCGAGACCATCCGACAAAAGCCGGTTCAACTCCAGCGCTTCGGGCGTGGTGTGCGGAGCCGGCAGAATCTTGCCGGCAACGTGATATTCGATGGTTCCGATCAGCACGGTCTTGCGTCCGGCCGCGTGGAATATGGATTCGATCAGGAAGGCGGTCGTGCTTTTTCCGTTCGTACCGGTAATTCCAGTATTCGCAATCCGCTCGGCAGGACGCTTGTAGAAATTCGCGCTCAGGCGGGCGAGCGCGCGTCGCCCCTGCACAACCTGCGCCCATGCAACCCCGGCAACGTTGGACCGCGGCGCTTCGGCCACAGAGTCGGTAACGATGGCGACCGCTCCGGCGGCAATAGCTTGATCGATGAACCGATTGCCGTCGCTGGTCTCGCCCTTCATGGCGACAAAAACCGTTCCCGGGCGCACTCGCCGGGAATCGTACTCCACACCTGCAACCGCCGGGTTTCCACTCTGGGAGAGGACTTCGGCGCCCTGCAGAAGTTGTTGGAATGTCATTAGAGTGATTATAAATAGACCGCGTTTATCTGCCGAAACGCACCCTAACCCGCGATCCCGCAGCAACTCGTGCCCCGGGCTGAGGCGATTGTTCGCGGGCGACGCCGCTGCCGATCGCGTCGAGGTCAAGCCCAGCGTCCTGCGCGGCTTCAACGGCAACGCGCAGGTTCTTGCCAAGGAATGATGGAACCTCGATCCCTCCCTCCTCCACGTCAAAAACCACCGTTCCGCCACCGGGCATTTTCTGCGCGGTTAAATTCTCGGATCGTGTACCAGGTGAACTTGTACCCGGCGAATTTGCAGGCCCACTCACTGCCAGTGTCGTCGATGACGTTGGCGTCGTGTGATCCGTCTCTTTTGCGTTGAGCGCTGCAGGAACGACTTCGGCGGCAATTGGGCCGAGCTTAACTGCTGCTGGGACAGCGGGCGTTTCATTGGTATTGGCTTCGGCCATCTCCAGGTTGGCGCCGAGATGATCGGGCGAGCTTTCTTCCAGACTTGAATCTGGAACGTTGCGGCGCGCCAGCAAAACCTGGCGACTGGCCGGAAGCGGAACGTCATGCGGGACGTGCAGATACTCGAGCACCTGCTGCGTGACCCGCTGGAAAATCGGAGCCGAGACCTGACCTCCCTGGTGCAGGCCGACGGCGGAGTCGAGAATCACGACCACTGCAACTTGCGGATCGTTGATGGGAGCAAACCCGGCAAAAGACGCGACATATTTCGTCTTCGAGTAAGCGCCCGTGGCCGGGTCAACCTTCTGCCCCGTGCCCGTTTTCCCCGCCGAAGTGTAACCCTCCAGTAGCGCCTTGCGTCCGGTCCCGTGAAGCACCACTCCCTGCAGCATCTGTCGCATTTCGGCCGCAGTCAAAGATGAAATCAC
>JBEKXC010000112.1:0-15605 GCA_049512435.1 Terriglobales bacterium
GGAGCACAGAACTTCTCCGGGCTGTGCCCGTTTCATGCCGAGAAGACGCCGTCGTTTTCAGTTCATGCCACGCGCCAGTTTTTTCACTGCTTTGGCTGCGGAGAGTCGGGGGACGTCTTCACCTTTATCCAGAAGGTAGAGAACATAACCTTCCCGGAGGCCGTCCGCCTGATCGCGCAGAAGCTAGGCGTGCCCATGCCGAAGATGAGTTTTTCCAGTCCGGCGGAGGCACGCGACGCCCACATTCGTCTGGCGCTGCTCGACGTGCATGTGCGCGCGACCGCGTTTTTCCAGGAATGCCTGCGGCGGCCTGAAGGCGCGAATGCCCGCGAGTACCTCAAGGGGCGCGGACTCGATAACGAGACCATCGCCCGCTTTCGCATCGGGTATGCGCCCGATTCCGGATTCCAGCTACGAGACGCCTTGCGCCGCGAATTCGATGAGGAGCTGTTGCGAGAGAGTGGCCTGTTTTCATGGAAGGAAAGCTCTCAGAAGGGCAGCTCTCAGCTCTCGGCTCTCAGCTCTCAGGAAAAGCAGGTCCTTCGCTCCGCTCAGGATGACAATAAAAGTAATGGGGAATCCATTGATGGTCAGGTCGGGGTTGCTGAGAGCCGAGAGCTGAGAGCTGAGAGCTCTGCAGCGATCTACTCCAAATTCCGCAATCGCGTGATGTTCCCAATCGCCAATGATCAAGGCAAAGTAATCGCCTTCACCGGACGCACGCTTTCCAGGGATGAGAAGGCTGGGCCGAAATACCTGAATTCTCCAGAGACCGCGATCTACTCGAAGTCGCGCGTGCTCTTTAATCTGGACAACGCGAAAGAGGCGATTCGCAAGCTCGAGTACTCCATCCTGGTCGAAGGGCAGATGGATTGCATTTCGGTGTATGCGGCGGGCTTCCACAATGTGATTGCCAGCTCGGGCACGGCGTTCACTGAACTGCAGGCGAAATTGCTGGGGCGATTCTCGAAGAATGTCGTCGTCAATTTCGATCCCGATACGGCCGGAGCGCGCGCCACCGAGCGGACGCTCGGCTTGCTGGTCGAAGAAGAATTTAACATTCGTGTGCTTACGCTCGAGACCGGCTTCGATCCTGATCTGTTCATCCGGCGGAAGGGCAAGGACGCCTATGGCGCCGCTCTCAAGACCTCGCAGAAATATTTTGACTATCTGATCGATCGGGCGCGCGCGCAGTTTCCGGCGCGCAATTCGGAGAGCAAGGTCAAGGCCGTCAACCATCTTCTTCCGCACATTCAGCGGGTGCCCAGCCGCATCACGCGCGACGAACTGGCGCTCGAGATTTCGCAGAAACTGGGAATCGATTCCGCCGTGCTGCGTCAGGAATTAAAGCACGCCGCGACCACTCGCTCCACGACGCAGGTCAAAGCCACGGCGGAAGCGCAAATCACCGGCGCGGAACGCGTCCTGATCCGGGCGCTGGCTTCGGCGACTCAGATGCAAGCTGGAAGTACGCGAAGTTCGGCTCGCGACGGGGCAGAAGAGGAATTCGATCCCGCCCGGCAGGCGCAATACGCGCTGCAGTCGGAGCATCTCTATGAGGGGTTGGCCTCGCAATCGTTGATGGAGGCACTGCTGGAGGCTGGAACCGAGACGGCGGACGTTCTGGCCCTGCCGAAGACGGAAGACGACCGGCGGCTGCTGGCCTCGATCCTGATGCACGAGGAGGAAGATCTGACGGCAGAGACCGTGGAAGGCGCGGTTCGAGCTTTGCGGAGGATTTATCTGCGGCGGCGGTTGGAGGAAGTGCAGGTCGCATTACAGCGTTCGGCGTTCCCTCTGGAGGAAAGGCAGGCGCTTTTGCAGGAAAAAGTGCGTTTGAAGCGGGCCCTGATGGACCCGGGACTCGGCGAGGCTGCGGGCCGGGCATCCTGAACTTTGGAACGAAATGCCGTCCAACGACATCTAAATATCAAGCGGAGAAAGAGATACGGGCGGAAATAGGCATCGGCGTGCTATACTTTTCAGGTTTGTGCGAAAAGTAGGTGCGCCTCGTGCACAACTCCGTAACAACTCCCACCGCTGACTAGTTTGACGTTCGCCTTGGCGGGCGTCTTGAGGATAATCTGTCTTGGCACTGGATGACAAGTACGACGACATAAAAAAGCTGATCGACGCAGGCAAAGAGAAGGGATATCTGACCTATGACCAGGTCAACGACCTTATCCCGCACGATGTGCACTCTCCTGAAGACCTGGAAGATCTGCTAACCACGATCGGAACGCAGGGAATCGATGTACTCGAAAGCTCGAAAGGGCCGACGACCGATCTGGAAAAAAAATTCGAAGAAGTAGATGAGGCTTCCGAGGACGTCGAACTCGACCTAACCCCCGGAGCTCTGGAAAAAACCAATGACCCCGTCCGCATGTATCTCCGCGAGATGGGCACTGTTCCTTTGCTCACCCGCGAAGGCGAAGTTGAAATCGCTAAAAGAATTGAGCGGGGGCAAAACCGCGTTCTGAAGGCGCTCTCGCGCTCGCCGATTGTGATTCGTGAACTCCTCGCTTTGGGCGAGGATCTCGAGAAGGGCGTCCGCTCCATCAAAGAGCTGGTGACGTTCGACGAAGAGGAGATCACGGAAGAGATTGTCGCGAATCGTCTCAAGGAATTTCTCGCCAAGATCAACAATCTTGACAAGCTCTACAAGAAGGTCGCGCCCCTCCAGGAAAAGCTGGCGGCGGTGAACCTGAAGAAGCGCCCGCGCGATCATCGGCGTTATCGCTTTCAACTGGCGCATGCAATTGTGCGCACCTCGATTGCGGTGCGCAAGCTCGGCTTCACCAACAACGAACGCAAACGTCTTATCGACCGCGTAAACCGCACGGTCGATGGCATGCGCTCGCTTGACCGGCAGATCCAGAACCTGGAGAAGCGGGCGGAGGCGACGCGCAGCGAAGAACAGCGCAAGGAATATAAGAAGCAGTCGCGCGCGGTCCGTGGAGAACTCGAAAAGCTCGAAGTGGAAGCGGGCCTGTTGTTCCAGGAACTCAAGCGCACGCAGCGCGAGATCATCCAGGGCGATATGGACGCCGAGCACGCCAAGCGCGAGCTGATCGAAGCGAACTTGCGCCTGGTGGTCTCGATTGCGAAGAAGTACACCAATCGCGGATTGCAGTTCCTCGACCTGATTCAGGAAGGCAACATCGGCCTGATGAAGGCGGTCGACAAGTTCGAATACCGCCGCGGCTATAAATTTTCGACGTATGCCACGTGGTGGATCCGGCAGGCAATCACTCGTGCAATTGCCGATCAGGCGCGTACGATTCGCATCCCGGTGCACATGATCGAAACCATCAACAAGCTGATCCGCACCTCAAGGCAGCTGGTGCAGGAACTGGGACGCGAACCAACGTCGGAAGAAATTGCCAAGCGGATGGACATTCCGGTGGCGAAAGTCCGGAAAGTCCTGAAGATCGCGCAGGAGCCCATCTCCCTCGAAACGCCAATAGGCGAAGAGGAAGATTCGCATCTGGGCGACTTCATCGAAGACCGAGCGGTGGTTTCTCCGGCGGAAGCGGTGATCAACGTAAATCTAAAAGACCAGACTTCGCAGGTGTTGCGCACACTAACCCCGCGCGAAGAAAAAGTCATCAAGATGCGCTTTGGGCTGGAAGACGGCAGCGAGCACACGCTCGAAGAAGTGGGCCAGTCCTTCGCAGTAACTCGAGAACGCATTCGTCAAATCGAAGCCAAAGCGCTAAGAAAACTGCGCCATCCATCGCGCTCCAGAAAGCTGCGAGCGTTCATGGACGGGGTAAGAGACTAGCATCGCTCACGTAGGGGCGGACGCGTTCGTCCGCCCCGCGGAGCGAAGCTCCGCAAAAGCCAGCATCTCACCGCAAACAAAGGCGCGTTAATCGCCTGTGAAGTCACATTTCCCTGAACTACAGAATGCCTCCGCCTTGCTCAAGTACTGTGTCCAGTCGGTAGCGATTCCATGCTGCGCTTCTGCGAGGCCCATATTGCCTTGGCGCACCTGCTGTCCGAGGTAATACTCCACCTTGTCCTTTTCTTTGAAGAAGCGGTCGTCCAAAGCGACACTATCAGGGCCACACTGTGGCCAGATATTGACCAGAGTGTCGGCGCCTCCCAGGTACAAGGGGATCAGATGATCCAACTCACAGGTCTGAGTCTCGCCGGTGTTACTCGCAGGAGGCGGGATTTTGTACCAGCCATAAGTCGCGCGCTTTTTCTCTTCTGTCGTCGCTTGGTTTCTAATACACCCAGTGCGGAATGCCGAATTCTTAAGCATTGACGCCGTGATGCTTGGATTGATTGCGCCCGGCGTGCAGTTGGGGTCTGGCACGGGCTTTCCATTCTGGGTTCTTGTCTTGCATGTGGCCGGAGCCGACTTACTTTCCGGCGGCTGCGAGTCGTTCTGATTGATTGCGAATTGTCCGCAGTTCTTAGGCGCTGGCGCTGTTTGTGTTTGGGCGACGCTCGTTACGAGACAAAGCCCGAATAGGATCACGGCAAATCTCATACTTTACCTCCGTGATGGATTTGCAGCCCGAACGTTGGCCCCCTCCGCTGCAATTCGGGGATTGTAGCACGGGGAGCGATCGCGCCTTTTTTTGTGCGTGCAAAGCCTCACCCGCGCCGAAACGGATTCCTCACCCGCACGCTGCCATACAATCGCCCATGTTCGAAATCCTCGGAGACAATCTCTTCCAGTCCGTAGTGCTCCGCGTAGGCCCAGAGGTGCGCATCGAACCACGAAATCCGATATGCCGCCGCGCCTAAGAGCGCTGAATGAACAACCGCGGCGTTCGGATAAAGGATGGGGAACTGCGCCATGAGTTCTTCCACTTCGTGGCGCGCCTCGTCCAAGGATAGGAGGGGATCCGAGCCAACTCTTGTGCGTGTTACTGCAGATACAAACTCGACCACCGCTTGGTGGGGAATTCGGGCGGAGTCATCTCTGAGTCCTCGATGCAGAACATCACGCGCAATTCGCTGCTTCTCCGGATAACGGGCATCGAAACGGTAGACGAGCACATTTGTATCAACGAGAAAGGCCACGATCGTAAAGGTCCTCTCTCGTCCAACCGCGGTTTGAGGGTTGGGCGCCGAGCGGGTGCTTCTTGCGGAATGCAGCATTCCGCTTTTCCTGGCGGGCCGTCGCCTGCTCAAAAAGTCGGAGCCGTTGCTGGAGCGTGGCAGCGTCCACCTTGCGGGATGCGGACCGCGAACGTTTTGCCACCCGTATCGTCTCCCCGGCCGGTAACCAGTCCAACTCATCTCCGGGGCGAATCTCGTATTGGTCGGCAATCGCCTTCGGAAGCGTAAGCTGGAGCTTACTCGTAACTTTGGCCATAAGTAAGAGTATAGCAAGGAATCGATCCTTGTTCAATCCTTGTTAAACTCACATCGCCCGCCGCCTGCTAGAATCGACCCATCACATGGAAGCCTCACGCATCCGCAATTTTGCGATCATAGCGCATATTGATCACGGGAAATCCACGCTGGCCGACCGCCTGCTGGAGCTTACCGGGTCGCTCGCCATGCGCGAAATGCAGGAGCAGGTGCTCGACTCGATGGATCTGGAGCGGGAGCGCGGCATCACCATCAAAGCTCATGCCGTCCGCATGCTCTATCCCGCGCAGGATGGACAGATTTATCAACTCAATTTGATCGATACTCCCGGGCATGTCGATTTCTCCTACGAAGTCTCGCGCTCGCTGGCCGCCTGCGAAGGCGCGCTGCTGGTGGTGGACGCATCGCAAGGCGTCGAAGCGCAAACGCTCGCGAACTCTTATCTCGCGATCAATCATGGCCTCGAAATTATTCCCGTGATCAACAAGATCGACTTGCAGAGCGCCGACGTTGCGCGCACCAAGGAGATGATCGAGAGCGCGGTCGGCCTCGATGCCTCCGATGCTTTGCTGATCAGCGCCAAGACGGGGCAGGGCGTGCCCGATGTTTTGGAGGCGATTGTGAAGCGCGTTCCGCCGCCGAAAGGCGCGCCGGAGCGGCATCTTCAGGCATTGCTCTTTGATTCGTGGTTCGATCCGTATCGTGGCGTTGTGGTGCTGGCGCGCGTCTTCGAGGGACGGTTGCGCAAGGGGCAGAACATCCGGCTGTGGTCGAACGGCCACGTTTTTCAGGTGGAAACTCTGGGCGTGCTCACGCCGAAACCGGTGGAAGTCGAAGAGTTGGTGGCGGGCGAAGTCGGGTTTGTGATCGCCGGTATCAAGAATGTTGCGGATACAAAGATCGGCGACACCATTACCGACGATGATCGGCCATCACTGCAGGCATTGCCGGGATTTGAAGAAATCAAGCCCATGGTTTTCGCCGGACTGTATACGGTGGACGCGCACGAACACACACAACTGCGCGAGGCCCTGGAAAAATTAAAGCTCAACGATTCGTCATTCTTCTTCGAGCCGGAAAGTTCGGTGGCCCTCGGATTCGGCTTCCGCTGCGGCTTTCTGGGCCTCCTGCACATGGAGATCATCCAGGAACGCCTCGAGCGTGAATACAATCTCGACCTGATCACGACGGCTCCTGGTGTGCGCTACCAGATCACGAAGACAGACGGCGAAGTGATCGAGGTGGATAATCCATCGCGTTGGCCCGACGTCAGCGAGATCGCCAAGGTGGAGGAGCCGGTGATTCTGGCGGTGATTTTGACCAACGAAGAATATGTCGGCGGCATTCTCAAGCTGGTCGAAGAAAAGCGCGGCAAGCAGAAGAGTTTTGAATATGTCAGCTCCTCGCGCGTCATGCTGCAGTACGAACTGCCGCTGAATGAAATCGTGCTCGATTTTTACGATAGGCTGAAGTCTGTGTCTCGTGGGTACGCGTCGCTCGACTATCATCTCTCGGGCAACTGGGTTTCGCCGATGGCGAAGCTCGACATCATGGTGGCGGGCGAGCCGGTCGATGCGCTGTCGACCATCATCCATCGCGACTTTGCCTACGACCGCGGGCGGATGCTGGCGGCGAAAATGAAAGAACTGATCCCGCGGCAGATGTTTGAAGTGGCGATTCAGGCGGCGATCGGAGCCAAGATCATTGCGCGCGAAACCGTGCCCGCAATCCGCAAGAACGTGATCGCGAAGTGCTACGGCGGAGACATTTCCCGCAAACGCAAGCTGCTCGAAAAGCAAAAAGAAGGCAAGAAGCGGATGAAGCGCATCGGCCGCGTGGATATTCCGCAGGAAGCGTTCCTGGCGGTGTTGAAGGTGGGCGAGGGCAGCAGCTAGGCACTTCCGAATTCCGTAGAGACGCGGCTTGCCACGTCTCAACAGGCAGAAGAAACAAGGGCATGGCCTCAGCTGAAGCCATGCCCTTTCAATGCTCCCTAATCAGAGTTCCCTAGTGTATCCCGGCATGAATCAGGTCGTGCTCGGGAGTTTCCTCATAAGCATGTTCGCCGTGGATGGATTCATCAAGGCCGATTGCCTCGCTGATCTCGTCGACTTTCACCGGCGTGAACGCGTCGATGATTCGCAACATCGCGTAGGTAAATACGAAAGCCCATACCGAAGCGAAAGTCACGGCCACGACTTCTTTCAGCAGGAATGTTGGATCGCCGTAGAGCAGCCCGTTCGCGCCGTTGGGATTAAATCCCTTGTTGGCGAAAATTCCCAGCATCACAATGCCGAGGAAGCCACCGACCCCGTGGACTCCCCAAACATCGAGCGCGTCGTCCCATTGCATTTTGTTTTTCATCTCAACTGCGTAGTAGCAAACTACGCCAGCCACTAATCCAATGATGACCGCGGTCGTCGGAGAAACATATCCAGCCGCCGGAGTGACAGTCGCCAACCCGGCAACCGCTCCCGTAAGCAAGCCGAGGAGTTTGGGCTTTTTTTCGTTGATCCAGGCCACAAGTAACCAGGCGATGGCCGCGAACGAGGCCGCCAGATCGGTGTTGAGAAACGCGGTCGCGGTTACCGAATCGACGCGCATTTCACTGCCGGCGTTAAACCCGTACCATCCGAACCACAGCAGGCCGGTTCCCAGGGCAACCAGTGGGATACTGTGCGGGCCGCGATCTGCCGTGTGGCGCCTCCCCACATAAAGCACGGAAGCCAAAGCGGCGACGCCCGCGATGTTGTGCACCACGATGCCGCCGGCGAAGTCCAACACTCCCCACTTCTGCAGAAAGCCTCCGCCCCAGACCATATGCACAAACGGGAAATAAACAAACGTAAGCCAACCAGTCAGGAAGAGCATGTAGGCCTTGAAGGTGACGCGGTTGGTGAACGCGCCCGAGATGAGCGCGGGAGTGATGATGGCGAACATCATCTGATAGGCAATGAACACAAACATCGGAATCGTGTTATTCGGGGACGCGGTGGTGAGATCGACGCCGCGCAGAAATGCGTTGTGGAAGTTGCCGATGACCCCGTGCCAATCGCCGCTGAAACACAGCGAATAGCCGTATAAATACCAGATCACCGTCGTCCAGCCCATGGAAACAAAACTTTGAATCATGATGGCGAGCACGTTCTTGCGCCCGACCAGGCCGCCATAAAAAAAGGCGAGCCCGGGCGTCATCAGCATGACCAGGCTGGTGCATAGAATCATGAAACCGGTATTACCAGTGTCGAGGTGCAGCATAGGAGTTTCTCCAGGCGAAAAGGTTAGAAGGCATAAAACTTGCGCGCTGAATCATGCAATCACACTATTACGAAGTCGCGTGTGCGGCGGGGCTGGAAGTGAGGAAACGCCAGCGCTCTCCGGAGCCACGCTGACTCAGACTATCTGACTCAAACGATAACGATGAGGAGGACCTCCAGTCCCTCCTCCGATTGGAAGCCTATGACTCGGCGCGAAGCAATGCCGTGAGGCTCATCACGGTTGGCTGTGACGAAAGGGCTGAGTGTTTCCGCGCCCCTTGTCGCATCTTTATTCGCACCTTATCTTCGCTTGGGGACGCCGTGCGCGGCAGTTTACGCGGGCCGCAGGCGCTGGAGATGCGGTCCATCCCCTTTGGATATATGTGCAAATCTCACATTTAGTGACAAAAGTGCTGATTTGGAAGAGTTTCCGCCGATTGACCTGTAGGTGAGAGTTAACCAACTTAGAAACATAAGCTTAGGAATGCCAGCCCAGCGCCGAAATATCTCTACCGGACGGTCGGTGGGGCTGGATTTGGGGCTAGGGCCTTCGCATCCACAAACTTTTCCACAGGGCAGAGGTGTCTCCGGGTCGGATTGTTCCTAAGTGCTTACCTGGCTACCCGCCGGGTTCATTGTTGCCTTCCAGCAGGTTGGCAAAGCGCGTGGAATTGTGCAGGAACGCAAGATTGAATTTGCCAATGGGGCCATTGCGCTGCTTGGCAATGATGATTTCAGCCCGGCCTTTCAGCTCCGGGTCGTCCTGCTTGTAGAGCTCTTCGCGGAAGATGAACATGACCAGGTCGGCGTCCTGCTCGATCGACCCGGATTCGCGCAGATCGGAGAGCTGCGGCCGGTGGTCGCCACCCCGGCTCTCAGGAGCGCGGCTAAGCTGCGACAAAGCCATCACCGGAACGCCCAGTTCTTTGGCAATCGCCTTCAGTCCGCGCGAGATGGAAGACACTTCCTGGGTGCGATTCTCGAAACGCTTGCTGCCGCCGGACATGAGTTGCAGGTAGTCGACCACCAGCAGATCAAGGCGTCCTTGCGACTGCTTGAGGCGGCGAGCCTTGGCGCGCATCTCGCTAAGGGAAATGCCCGGTGTATCGTCGATAAACAGCAGCGCGTTCGAAAGTTCCTCCATGGCGCGAACGATTTTTTTCATGTCGTCGCCCCAGAGCGAGCCCGTCCGCATCTTATGCGCGTCGACAATGGCGCGAGAACAGAGCAGCCGTTGCAGCAAAGCCTCGCTAGACATTTCGAGCGAAAAGATGCCAACCACTTTGCCGTCGTCGATGGCGGCATTCTCCGCGATGTTCATGGCCAACGAAGTTTTGCCCATCGAAGGACGAGCCGCAAGAATAACCAGGTCCGATTTCTGCAGTCCGCTAGTCAACTCGTCGAGATCGGTGTAATGCGTGGCCAGCCCGGTGATCCGCTGACCGCGTTGCAGCAGAGCATCCACCGATCCAAAAGAGTTGCGGACGATCTCCTTGATCCCCTGAAAACCCTTGCCAATGCGCTTCTCCGAAAGCTGGAAGACGGCGGCTTCGGCGTCGTTAAGAATTTCGTCAGCCGGCTCGGCCTGTTCGCTGGCCTTGGCAATCGCGGCATGGGCCACGCCGATCAGCCCGCGCAAAATAGCCTTGTCGCGGACGATTCGAACGTAATGTTCAATCGACGGCCGGTCCGGCACGCCGTCCAGCAGTCCAGAGATGTAGCCAACATCCCCGACCGCCTGCAGGTCTTTTTTCTGCTCCAGCTCTTCGACCAGCGTAATGATGTCAATCGGCCGGGAAGATTCGGCCAGCTCCATCATGCGCGAATAAATCCGCCGGTGCGAGTCAATGGAAAAATCCTCCGGCCGAAGGTGCTCAGCCGCATCGTTGAAGGCGTGATTATCAAGCAGCACCGCGCCCAGAATGGAGCGCTCGGCTTCAATGTTAGCCGGCAAACGTCCGACGCTAGTTTCGAGAGTAGCCACGATGTTGAGGTGAGTGCGTTGCATCGTAACCTTTTTCTGCCTGTGGACGTATGAGGAGCACCACAGGAAATCTGGGACGAAATAAAATTTCTTCGGGCGGCATACTCCCGCCGTAGAGACGGGGCTTGCCCCGTCTCAGCAGCTAAGGCAAAGTGAGCCTCGACGGGAATTCTGCCGACACCTGTAATGCAGTATGTCATAAGGCGAACAAAAAGCAAATAGTTCAGTAGGGCCGGGTGCCCCATCCTAACGTCGTGTTTTTCGATGTTAGGGATGGGATCACACCCTCAACTCGACCACGGTAGCCCCGCCGCCGCCCTCATTAGAAGGCGGTTCCGTAACCGACTCCACATGCGGATGCTTCTGCAGATACTGGCGCAAGGCTTTGCGGAGAATCCCCATGCCGCTCCCGTGGACGATGCGCACCCGCGGCATGCCAGCCAGAAACGCGCGGTCGACGAATTTCTCGACTTCGCTGGTAGCTTCGTCGACGGTGCGCCCGATGACGTTGATCTCGGATGGCATGTTGAGGCCGCCAGATTCGTTTTGCAGTGAGACGCTGATGCCGCGGGCGCGAGCGGCCTCGACCGGCGAGTCGGAAGGGCGGGCGTTTGTCTGCGCGTTTCTTAGAACTTCCGCAATATCTTCGCGGGCAATGCGCATTTTCATCGAGCCGATCTCGACATCGAAATGATGGTCGCCAATTTTCTTTTTGACGATGGCGGCGCGGCCCATCGATTTGAGCTTGACCGTGTCGCCCTCGGAGACGTGCTTCACCAGGCTGGGCTGGGCGTTTGGGTCGCCGCGATCGGCGCCGGTCGCGTCCGCGACCACCGTCGCATCGAACTGCTCGCGAAATTCGCGGCGCATTTTGGCGATGCGGCGTTCGGCGTCTTTGGATAATTTCTGCGCGGCGGCGCGATCCTGCACGGCAGTTACGGCTTCGCGCGCGTGATACTCGAAATCGCGGAAAAGAGCCTCCAGCTTTTTCTCCATCTCGCGAATCTTGGCCTGCTGTTCTTTGCGGCCCTCGGTGGCGAGGTGCGACTTCTCGCGCTCCAGTTCCTGCTCGCGGACCTGCATGCGGCTGCGCTCTTGCTCAAGATTGCGAAGGTCGGCATGCAATCGGTCGAGGAAGCGCGCGACGTCTTGCGTTTGCGAGCCGAGCCGCGAGCGCGCCGACGCGATGATGGCCGGATTCAGTCCGAGCCGTTGCGCGATGTTGATTCCGGCGGAAGCTCCGGGAACGCCGATCTTCAGTTCATAAGTCGGCTGCAGCGTCGCTTCGTCGAAGCCGACCGAGGCGTTGATCACTCCCGTTGTGTTCGCGCCATAAATTTTGAGCGACGTGTGGTGCGTGGAGATCACGATCATGCATCCGACTTTGCGGAAATGCTCGGCGATCGCCACCGCCAGCGCAGCGCCCTCTTCGGGATCGGTAGCGGAACCGAGTTCGTCGAGCAGCACCAGCGAGTTCGCGGTCGTCGTACGTGAGATGAAATCGATGTTGGTGACGTGCGCCGAAAACGTCGAGAGATTCTGCTCAATCGATTGGTAGTCGCCGATATCGGCCAGAATCGCATCGAAAACCGGCATATCGGCGCGATCGGCGGGAACCGGGATTCCCGACTGGGCCATCAGCGCCAGCAGCCCAAGTGTTTTCAGAGACACGGTTTTGCCGCCGGTATTGGGACCGGTGATGACGAGTTGGCGGTGGTCGCCTTCTAACTCAATGGTGATGGGGACGATCTTTGTGCTTTTCAGTTTCAGATTGCGTTCGAGCAAAGGATGCCTTGCGCGATGCAGAATGAGCCGAGCCTCGGACAAAGTTACCGCGACGCAGTTGTAGTCTTCTCCGAAGCGGGCTTTGGCGAACTGGAGTTCCAGCTCGGCCAGGATGTCGGCAGCCACCAGGATCGCGTCGGCATTTTCTCCGATTTGGCGCGTCATCTCCAGGAGTACGCGATGAACCTCGGCTTGTTCTTCGTCGAGCAGGCGGACCAGTTCGTTGTTCTGCTCGATGGTTTCGAGCGGCTCGACAAAGACGGTTTGTCCGCTGGAACTGGCTCCGTGCACTACGCCCTGGACACGGCGTTTCTGCTCGACCTTTACCGGGATCACGAAGCGCTCGCCGCGGATGGTGATGAGTTCATCCTGCACGGTGCCCCCTTCGGCCAGCTTGCGCAGGTAGCCGCGCAGCGATTCCTGAATCTGACGCTTCTGCTTTTCGATCTCGCGGCGAATGCGGCTCAGCTCGGGCGAAGCGCGATCGTCAAGCGTGCCGTCGGGCAGGATCTTGTTACGGAACGAGCGCAGGAAGCCGGTGAAATCCAGAATGCCAGAGGAGAGTGCGTTGACGGCGCTCCAGTCGGAGCGCATGGCGGCGGGAGGCTGACCCACGATTTCTCGCCACTCGGCTGCGCGGTCGGCGACGAGGACAATGTCGCGGATCTCGGTGGTTTCGAGCGCGGCTCCCGTGATGCGGGATTTCTCGATCAGCTTTTTTACTTCAGGCAGGCCGGCGAATTCGAACCGTCCGCCGACGCGGCGATACTCGCGAATTTCCGTGGTGAGCTGCTGCTGGGTTCGAATCCAGGCATGATCGAGCGAAGGCACAAGCTCAGTGATGCGGCGTTGACCTAAAGGCGAGGACGCGTAGCCGGCGAGCAAGTCACGCAGCGTCTCGAACTCGAGTAGTCGCGAACTGCTGTGGATGACCGGATTGGGCACGAACGGCATGCGTTTCGATGTTACAACGTGCAGCCAATTTCCGGAGATGGATCGGGGATGAATCGGAGCGGCCTGCGGTGTAGAATCTACTTCGGCGGGTCACAGTCACTGCGATGGGACTTCCGGCCGACGGCCCCGTAGCTCAATTGGATAGAGCATCAGACTTCGGATCTGAGGGTTGGGGGTTCGACTCCCTCCGGGGTCGCCAGTATTCATGCATATTTCGCGCACGTCGCGTTTTCGCTTATGTCTCGTGTAGCCGCCGTGTTACCGTCTTGGAAACGTCATTTTCTGTGTCATTGTCATTTATGTACATGTGACAGCGGATGTCCGCGAATTCCTTCTACTTGAGAAAACAGACGATAATCTGAGGGCAGCAGGAACCCAAGGTCACTTCTCCTTTGATGGTTCTGGCAGTTTTTTGCCAGTCAATTTCTTGACGCTCGCAACAAAGTCTTCTCGCACTTTGATTTCGGCGCGCAGGTGTGTAAATGTGAACTCGAACACACTTTTTGTCTCATCGGCCAGTGCGGTACATTGTTCTTCAGTGAGATCGTGTATGCCAGCACTGACCAAATCATATAGCACTGCGAGTGGATTCGCGCCATCTACAACCAATGAGCTGGGCACGACGGTTGCTGCAATCTTGAGCTTGGCTTCATAAGTCGTGCGCTCTTTCTTCACAGCTCTGATGTTGTTAACAACTTCAGGCTCCACGTTGTGAGCCTCCGCTAATTTTGCTACCACTTCGATGAGCTCGTCAGTCTTATCCTGAACCACTCTTCTTATGTATGTGACTGCGCCAAGACCGAAATTTGTATTCCGGCTGATTAGCGACTTTTTGTACAGGTCCGTGGAGGAGACCCCGAGGTTCTTCTGCAATGCCTTCGGGATGGCGATAGAAAGTGGCGGGAACTGGCCGATTTTTTGTACCTGCGCAATATCATACCTGTATTCGGTTCCGGCGGGTCCCATGATCGACCTTTTGGTAGTTTCTGAAACGCGGTACATGACGGTAAGGTACTTCTTGCGGCACAGACCACATTGATACCGAGCCGATGTGAAGTCTTGCCCCGGTGGAGAATAATTATGGCTCAATCCCCAGGTAGTTTCCTTGCCACACTCTTCGCAGTCGAAGCTGATGGGGTTCGGAGGAGTGAATCCGGGACAATCAAAAGGAGTATAAAGAGGCCATCTTGTGATGAAGTATTCGGGCGTCCGCGGCTGTTCTTTCTCGGCGGCAGGTCCCTTATGCTCGGATTTTTCTTCTCCAGCCATGGTCCAAATTGTAGCAGTAGGAAAAGCATCCCTGGCCCCTGCACTCTGGTTACTTGCCGCGGGTCGGGTTTCGCGGTGCAATGGCATTGGCGGAGCGAATTATGGGGCGTGTTCTTGGATTTGTGGGCACGGTCGTCACCATGGCGATCGGCATGTATATCTACTCTCTGCAGGTCAAGGCGATAACTCCGGGCGCTGGGAGCGGCAATCCTGAAGATGTCACGACGATCACCGGCGTGAAGAATGATCTGATCGGCATCGCCAATGCCGAGCGCGGGTACCTGGCGTCACAGGGCAAGTACGCATCGCTTGACGAACTAATTTCCGGCAACTACCTCACCATCAAGAGTGAACGTCCACCATACGTTTACGATGTCGAAATCACTTCTGGCAGCTTTCGGGCGACGGCCACTCGTACCACGAAAGGCGCTCCGGCGCAGCTCTCGATTACGGAAAGCATGCAAGTCGAAGCGTCGGACTGACAATTCTCAATCAATTTCCGACAGTACAGTTTCGAACCGTGCAGATCAGGGCTTTTTCCAGTCCGTCAGCGATAACAGTTCGTCCATGATTTCCTGCAATCTTTGCAGTCGCCGTTCCTGATCGGAAGCCCCGATCATCTTTTTGCCACCCTGCAGGTATTGGCGGTTTGCTTCGCTGATTTCTGCGATTTCCTCGCGCAGTTTCCCCACGCGCTCTTTGATTGACCGCGGCATGGCAATAGGCTAGCAGAGCATTTCATATCTTGGTCAAGTTGTTTTTCAACAGTGTTGGCAGCTGGTGGGAGCGGCTAGTCTCGGCTGGCTGAATGTCCGAGTTTATTCAGTCTTCCAGGGGTCATCGGCGACGATCATCAGCGACGATCATCAGCGACGATTATCCAGCGACGGTTCTCCAGTCACTTCCTCGGTGACCAGGCGATCGCAATCCGATCGATTTGATTGGTTACTGCTGCAAATGGCCGCCTTCGCCACTGCCTGCGACACTGACGACTAGTGGCTTTGGCGGGATAACTGGGGATG
>JBEKXC010000113.1:0-15369 GCA_049512435.1 Terriglobales bacterium
ACGGTATAGAATGTCGGCTCCGAGGGAAGAACATGCGTCATGCTCGACTGCTACTGACTATGGTCTTTTTGGCGGGATGCGCAACAGCGCAATCGCAGGGCAGCCTGCCGAAGATTGATGCGTCGGCGGTATGGCAGGTCTCGCCGCAGTTCCTCGCCAAAGCCCATGCCGCCTGCGACAAGTCATCCCACCCTGGCGACGGCCAATGCATGATCGACCAGATGGCGAGAGCCGGTGCTCCAACCGCGGCCGTAAACTTCACGCGCGAACTCCACAAGCAGAGCCACGGCGAGTTCGGTATTATGACCGGGTTCCAAAATCAGAGTCCCGTTTCCTTCGTGTGGGTCATGTATCCCCTGCGAGCCAACACCAACTATGGTCTTTTGCTGGTGAATGGACGGCCGCCTATCATCAACGTCGAGGATCTGAAGCTGCTCGACAGAAAAACGATGGAGAAGAGTTCCCAGTTTCAGGATCTTAAAAATCAATTTCCCAAGGTCGATGTGTGGCCGGGAGATCGTGATGGGAAGATTTGGCCCAACTCGCAGGCCGGGCCTAGTGGCGGAACACAGTTTGTGGTGGGCTATCCGTTGCTCAACGGATGCCACGCCTGCGAGCGTGCAGGATTGGCGATATTCACCTGGAATTTCGATGCCAAGGGGAAATTTCTCGGAACGACATTCCTGGGGATGACTCCACCGCCATTAATCCCCTGATTGGGGTGTACCCCTCTAGTCCCGGCGTTGGTAGTAAGAAAGCCTCCTATCTCGTGATGTGCGTTCTACTTCGTCCCCGCATAGTACCTCCCTGGAACCGAGCGCGCGCAGTCGATCGCGAAGTTCCGGCGGCAGTATAAAGCATGGAAGCATTCGTTTAGAATCCTGCTAGGAAAGCGGGCGACTGGGGCGCGACAGTCAGGAAATGTTTCAATCACGCGTTGGCGTCAGAAGATAACGTCAGGAGATGACATGCAAAACTGGAAGCGGGCGGTGATTGCGGGATCGGTCGGCACGGTGGCAATATTGCTGTTGAAGGGTAGACGTCCGGCGGCGGTGCTGGCGGGAAGCGTGGGACTGGCGGTGCTGGCGTCGGAGTATCCGGATCAATTTGCGCGAATCCGCGAAGAACTGCCCTCGTATGTTCGGCAGGGAACCCGGTTTCTGGATCTGGCGATTAAGATCGGCAGCAAGATCGAGGAACTGGCGGAAGGTCGCGCGGCGCTGGCGTTTGAGGAGTTGGGAGAGTACTGAGGCTCGCGACGGAGACGCGGCAATCCGCGCCTCTACAGAGGAGTTGCGTGGCTAGTCGATTCCCAGTTGTTTGCGGGCTTCGGGGCTTAGGCGCTCGGGGGTCCAGGCTGGCTCCCAGACTACGTTGACATTCGCGTTGCGGACGCCGGGTAGCTGCTCGACGCGCGATTTCACTTGCGCGCTGATGTTAACGTGCTCGGGGCAGCCTTGGGCGGTCAGGGTCATATCGACGGTGACGTCCTGTTGACCTTCGGGCACGTCGTCGAAGCGGATGTTATAGATCAGGCCGAGATCGACGATGTTAACGGGTATTTCGGGATCGTAGCACTGCTTGAGTGCGTTCAGAACATCATCCTGGACGATGGGCATGAATTTCCTTTGCGGCTCACTTGATTCCGGAGTATTGATACCGAGTGCGCTTTTTCTTAATTCTATAGTGAAACCTGGCTTGCCGTGACCATTGGCAGCTGCCGAGCTTTGCTCGGCTGGGACCCTTCGACTTCGCTCAGGGCAAGCTCCGCGAGGCGGCTCTCCCCACACTTAGGATACTGTTCTTAGATCATGGCCATCGATCCGGAGTTTCAGAAAAAACTGCAGATCCTTCTGATGGCTACCATTGTGCTTGCGGGCGGGCGCGCCGCCTACATTCTCTACGAGCGGCACGAGGCGATGAAGGAAGACGCCAAGCCCAAGCAGGAAACTGCCCTCAAGGCGGACTACTACGTCACGCCGAAGAAGTTGCACGCTTACGATCTAAAGTCGGCGCGCCAGTTGACCGAGCAGCCCGTGTGGGTGAAGGTTGGTTATCAACTTACGTACTATCCATACGATCGCGAACGGCACAAGACGGATTTCAGGCATGAGGCGGGAACGCTGCTGCCTTTGCAGAAGCTCGCGATTCGGGATGTGGTGACCGATGTTTCTTCGCGGGCTCCGGGAATCAAGCAGGTGATGGCTTGCTTTCTGCTGGACGGCAAATCGTACGCGGCTCCGATTGGGGCGGAGAAGGGTGGCGACTTCAAAGTTTACACCGATGAGATTTTTTTTCTCGAAGATCCACACGATCTTTACAAGCACTGGCCCGCGGATGTCTGGCAGAAGATTGACGCGCATGAAGTACAAGCGGGAATGAGCGAACTGCAAGCCAGTTTCGCGGTTGGAATGGGCATTCCGGAGGGTTCGGGCGATTACGGTTCGAGAACCCTGCATTATCCGAATGGTGGAAAGCAGTTGGTGATCACCTTTGAGAACGACAAGGCAGTTGAGATCAAGCCGGGGCCGTAGGCTACAATTCCGGTCATGAAACGAACGATCGGGGTTGTTGTTGCCTCTCTTCTGTTTTTCTTCTTTAGCTGCTCCCCAAGTTTTGCCGCACCCCGCACCCTGCGCGTCGATTATTACCACACCGGAAACTCGCACGAAGAATGGTTCAGTCTGGATCGGGTGGTGCTGGAGCCGCTGGAGTGGCCGGGAAACCTGAGCAAGTCGATCGACGACAGTCAGCTGGGAAACTTCCTGGTTGAAGTGCGCGAGCAAGCGAGTGGGAAGTTGGTGTACTCGCGCGGATTCGATACCGTGTTTGGCGAGTGGAAGACGACGGACGAAGCGCTCCACGGGAACCGGACGTTTTCGGAGTCGCTGCGCTTTCCGAATCCCGATGCGCCGGTGGAAGTGTCGCTGAAAGAGCGCACGGGGAGCGGCGTTCAAGACGGTCGGGGAGTTTGGAGAGAAGTGTGGAAGACGGTGGTCGATCCGAAGGACAAGTTCATTGACCGGTCGCGTCCACCTTCGCCGGGAGCGTTGATGGAATTACAGAAGGTGGGCGATCCGTCGACCAAGGTGGATTTGTTGGTGCTGGGCGATGGGTATACGGCGGCGGAGCGCGGGAAGTTCGCGCAAGATGCACAGCGATTCATGGACGCGCTGTTTTCGACATCGCCGTTTCGCGAGCACCGGAAAGACTTCAACGTGTGGGGGCTGTGTCCGGCGGCGGAGGAGTCGGGTGTGTCGCGGCCTTCGAGCGGAATTTACCGGCGGTCGCCAGTGGGTGCTGCCTACGACGCGTTCGGCACGGAGCGCTATGTACTGACCACAGAAAACCGTGTGTTGCGCGATGTGGCGTCGTTCGCACCGTATGAGTTCATCGAAATTCTGGTGAACGGGCAGACTTTCGGTGGCGGAGGAATTTTCAATCAGTACGCGACAGTGGCGATCGACAACCTGTGGGCGGGATACGTGGGCGTGCACGAATTTGGACACCAGTTCGCCGGGCTGGCGGATGAATATTACACATCCGAAGTTGCCTATCTCCCGCCGGAGAACAAGACCGAGCCATGGGAGCCGAATGTGACGGCATTGCTCGACCCGGTGAATTTGAAGTGGAAGGATCTGATCGCTCCGGGAACTCCGGTGCCGACGCCCTGGGATAAAGAAGAGTTCGAGAGCTTGCAGCGCGAGATTCAGCGGCAGCGGAAAGAATTGCGTGCGGCAGGGAGACCTGAGGCGGAGATGGATGAACTTTTTCGCAAAGAGCGCGAGAAGGTGGATGCGATGCTCGTTTCGCAGAAGTACGCCGGAAAGGTCGGAGCGTTCGAGGGCGCGAACTATGCGGCCAAGGGTTACTACCGTCCGGAAGTAAACTGCATCATGTTCACGAGGTATAACAAGTTTTGCGCGGTGTGCCGGCGGGCGATTGAGCGGGTGATTGGGATGTACGCCAGCTGAGAGTTGCTTCACCGCCGAGACGCAGAGGGCGCCGAGAAATGCTTTAGGAAGAACTTAAGCGAGCTCGAACGAACTCTACTACTTCTGGCGTCACGTAGTTTGGCGGGTGGATTTCAAACGTCGGGCGGTCGATGACAGGCTTCAGCGAGACTCGTTCCCAGGCTGAGCCTTTGGAAGCTTCGGCGGAGTGCAGCAACACGGCGTCGGCGCGGTCGAGATAAGTTTGCGCGGAGGCTTTGAAGTCGCGGATCGCTGGATCGAGTACGGTCAGATAGAGATCTGGTTTCAGGAAGCGCAGGATGCTGTTCGATTCGATGATCGCATTTTGTGTGGTGGCGAGGATCTTGCGGATGCGAGGCATGGCTTCGGCGAGATGGCCCTGCTCAGTGCGAGCCCACCAGGAGTGATCGGCTCCGGCGATCAGGAAGCGGGAGGTATCGGATTCGCCGGTGCGGTTTTTTTCTTCTGATACAGCCCAGGAATGATCAGCCGTGGCACAATCGCAGGCTTCGCCGTTGGCTGAACAGACGCCGTGTCCGTATTGCGTGATCTTGAGAGCGGTCCAATGAAAATTGGGCAGGGCGGCGATGAGGCCGGCAACGACGCTGGTTTTGCCAACGCTGCGGGAGTGTCCGCCGATGACGAGGATAGGCATGGGAGCGCTTTTGGCTTCTAGCTACTGGCTTCTAGCTTTTACTCTGAGGCGCGGCGAGCCGCGTCTCTACGGGATATTCTATTTTGACGCTCAGCGGTCTTTCTTGGCTGACCGTGACAGGAACGCCAATTCTTTAAGATACTCCCGAATGGGTCGTGCGGGCGTTCCCCAGAAAACTACGCCTTTGCCGCGAATCACTTTCCTGGTGGGGATGCCGCTTTGCGCTCCGAGGATTGCGCCCGCTTCGATACGGACGTGATCCGCGATGCCGACCTGGCCGCCGATGATGACGTTGTCTTCGACGATGGCGCTGCCGGAGAGGCCGGTTTGAGCGGCGATGACGACATCCTGGCCGATCTGGACGTTGTGGCCGATGTGCACGAGATTGTCGATCTTCGTGCCGCGGCGGATGCGGGTTTCGTCGAGAGCGCCATGGTCGATGGTGGAGTTGGCTCCGATTTCGACGTCGTCTTCGATCACCAGGCGTCCGATTTGCGGGAATTGCTCGTAGCGTCCGGTTTGGGAATCGCGGACGTAGCCGAAGCCTTCGCTGCCGAGGACGGCGCCCGCCTGCACGGTGACGCGGTCGCCGAGAGTGGTGCCGGAGTAGACGGTGACGTTCGCATCGAGGCGGCAATGGCTTCCGATTACTACGTCGTCGCCGATCACCGCGCCGGAACCGATGGTCGTTTCATCGCCCAACCTGACGTTTTCGCCGAGAATCGCTCGCGCGCCAATGGCTATATTCTTGCCGATCCTGGTGGAAGCAGGAACAATGGCGGAGGGATGAGTGAGGCGACTGCGGTCAGCGTCGCGGAGGAGCTTCGCGGCGCGCGCGAAGGCGAGACGCGGCTGGGGGGAGATCAAGATCGACTTGGACGCGGCGCTTGCGGCGAAGTTTCCGGCGATTACAGCGGCGGCGGATGAGCGGAGCGCGGCGTCCAGGTTCTGGGCGTCCTCCACGAAGACCAGGTTGTTGCTCTTGGCGGATTGCAGGCTGGAGACGGTGGTCACGGTGATGGAGCCGTCTCCGAGGAGATGGCAGTTGAGCTTCTCGGCGAGATCGCGCAGGGTTAGCTTCATGGTTGTCTATTGTCGCTTTCTGGGGCGGGTGTGTACAACGCGGACTCCCTCGCCGCGCGCGGTGGCTGCCGAGCTACGCTCGGCTTGGACGGGCGAGGGCGCCCGTCCCCACACGAGCCTGTCCCTACGCAACTCTTGACGGGCGAGGCGCCCGTCTCTCCACGAACCTAGTAGAGTGGCGGCTGGCCTGGCGGGCGCGTCTTCCAGCGGCGGTGGACCCAGAGCCACTGGTCGGGATAGCGGCGGATGAAGTCTTCTACGACTTTAGTGAATTTTGCGGTGTTGGCTACGATGTCGGCCTCGTTATCGCCGGTGTGAATTAGCTCTACGGCGGGATCGAAGCGCAGGATGTATTTGCGCAGCTTGGCATCCCATACTGTAAAGCCCGGGACTACGGCGGCGTCGGTGCGCAAGGCGATGCGGGCGAGGCCGCTGGCGGTACAGGCGGGGATGCCGAAGAAATCGACGAAAACGCCTTGCGGCGGGGTCATGTTGGTGTCCATGAGGATGCCGACGGTCTCTCCGGCGTGCATGGCGGAGAGCAGGCCGCGCACGAAATCATCTTTGTCGACGGTGCGGTTGCCGTGCATGGTGCGGTAGCTTTGGAGGAGCGCGTCGATGTAAGGATTGTCGAGCGATCGCATTACGATCGACAGCGGATGTCCCTGCAAAGAGTGAGCAAAAGCGGAGAGTTCCCAGGCTCCGAGGTGTCCGGTGAGAAAGAGGACGCCTTTGCCGCGAGCGTAGGCGCGCTCGAAGTTTTCAAATCCGTCGTAGACGACGACGCGAGAAACATTTTCGCGAGTGTAGCTGGGGAAGAGGCAGACTTCGGCAAGCTGGCGTCCGAGGGAAATGAATTCGCCGCGCACCAGGCGGCGGCGATCGCGCGGCGACATTTCGGGGAAGGCGAGAGACAGGTTACGCAGGCCGACGCGACGCAGGCGTCCGTGAACCGCGTAGACGGTCAACCCGAAAGTGATCCCCAGAGCACGCGCCACGGGACGGGGAAGCAAGCCGAGGATCTTTATCCAGGGCCAGACTAGAGCGTACTCAAGGCGTTTTCGCAATGGGGCGGTTCTCAGTTCCCAGCTCCGAGTTCTCAGTGATTCCATCGAATAGTGACTGAATCGAAGACTGAGAACTGAGAACCGGGAACTGAGAACTTTACTACTTTGCCGCTTCCTGCGCCCACTTGGCTAGGCTACTCAAAAATGGATAGGCGTCCTTGGGAGTTTCGATGTCGCCCTTGAGCGAGGTCTTGAAAGGCACCATGCGGCCATAGAATTCCCGGGTGCTGCCCTTGTCCTGCTTGATGACCGCGCCGTTGAGTTCGAGTCCGGCGAAGAGGCCGCGGGAACGCGAGTAGGTGAGAACCTGCGCCCTCATTTTCCAATCGGTATCGGCGGCGGCGTGGCGTCCGACGGGGCCGGCGGCGGCGCTGGCATCGGCGCCGAGTTTGAACTGGCTGGAGAGGAGGTTATCCATGCCGCCTTTGTTCATGATCAGCATGACAACGTCGGTGGCCTGGGCGCCGATCTGCAAGCCGAAGCTGCCGCCGCCGATGGTGAAAAAAGCGGGCGCGCTCCAGCCTTTTTCGGTGCGACAACTGGCGACGCCTTTGCCATAACGGCCGCCGAAGACGAAGCCTCCATTGAGGAGCGACGGAACCACGGCCACGCATTCGGCCGATCCAAGAATTTCTTCGGGGATACGCTGGTCGGGGGCGGCCTGGATTTCGTCAAGCACCGTGCCGGCCTCCTCGACGCGTCCGGAAGCCTTGGTGTTGGGTTCCGGAGCTGGGGTGTCTTGCTTAGTCTCTGGTTTAGTGTCCTGCGCCGAAAGAATCGTTGTTTGGAAACATGTCAGGAAACAGGCGAGCAACAACAGAACTAGGGGCTTTCGCATCATGCCTCACTGGGAAATACGAGTCTGGGATCGGTAGCGTGTTGACTAGCTATGATTCTATTCGATGCGGGCTGCGAAACGGGGGATATCCGGGAGTGATCAGGGTGAGTCAGGTCTTAAGGCAAAAAAATGCGGGGCTGAAATCGGCGACCCTAATCTCCGTCTCCAGCCCCGTCTCCCAGGTTCTGTGGTAGGTGAAGCGAGTATGGGACACGTGGAGAAAGCGGACAAGATTACCGAGGTCACTGTACTTGGGTAACGGAGTTTCAGCTCTTAGTCCGAAATCGTTCGGGCGATCAGCCGGCTTGCGAGGTCATGCCATTCGGAAGGCTCAGCCGTGGTGTTTACTGGTTAGTACCGGTACCCCCCTCCCCCCTTAGTATCTAGAATCATCGAGTTAGAGGGAATTTTTGGACTTGGTCTTTGAATCTTAAGGACTTATATCAAAGTATTGCGAAATAACGGGTTAGTCTGATCTTGTGTCTGGCAAGACGCATCGCCCACCGGTTTATCTTGGGTTGTCAAAGGGTCGTCAAACGTTGTCAAAGAGCGCTGCAGGTGATTTGGGGCGGCTTCGAGGTCCGTTTTTGAGAGACGGCACTCTTTGGCGCTGTCCCATCAAAAAGCTATTCTCGCAGGGGTTGAGTGGTGCGTCTATGACGGCGGTCACAGTCCGGATGTGATGAAAAATTCCAGGGTTGACTGGCCGGGTCAGCGGGCCCTCGCGTTCTCTTTCGGTAGTTGGTGCAATGGGGATGTTACGCCAGCTATCAGACGCTCGGAGGGGCTGGCTTCTCGGCCCTGGCCATGGGAAGAATGATAAGAAAGGTTGTGAGCAAAGGAATAAGCACCGGAATCAAGGCCACCCATGGCAAAGGCCGAGGGACGAAGAGGACGACCAGAATCTCCGCCGCCCCGACCAGCAGAAGAATCAACATCATCCTCACTAACCACTTCAGATTCTGGCGATTTATCCGCATGAGTCTCCTTCACGCTGGTAGCCCTGGCAAACTCTGCACGGTATCCGTGCAAGAGCTTGTCCAGCAAATGGATTTTACAGGATAGTTGACGTAAACAGCGATTACGCTCAAAACCCCTCGATGAGCGTTATAGAGATTTATTACCAACGACAGTGGATGAACCCTTGCTCGTCCCCATCAATCTTGGTGAGGGTAATCTTGACCCGCTCGCAATATGGGGTATTCAATGAAATTATGGCTGAGCTAATGCCGGTAGCCCCTCGATCAAAATCAAGACCTTGGCTGAAATATCTTGTCTTTTCCGTGTTGGCGGTGGGCCTCTTGTCGATCTGCTTGCTTATTGGGTCTGTTGCCTATCTTGCCGAGCTGATTGCCCCCATCATTGCCCCGTGGTTTGGCGGGGTCCCGCAGATTTCCGGCACCGTGGTGGATGCCGTTACTGGCCGGCCGATCCCAGGCATGGACGTGTGCTTAGTTGCAAGGGCTGAAGGGATGCGCATCTACGTCGACCGGAGCGAGATGACGCAGAGCGATGCCTCAGGAAAGTTTTCTTTTGCGCCCTCGCACCAGGGAGGGGTCGGTGCTGCGGGCTACGAGCTTGGAATCGCCGACCCTGCCGCTAACGTGGATCTCTCCTGCGGCAAGTACCTGGAGGAAGCTCCTTATCTTAGTCAACAGGAGTTGCCATCACGCGACGACGGCAAACGCTTCTACTTCCCCATAGTTGCCGTTGAGGGACGTCCCACCCCCCTGAACGATCAGACGACTTACGCCTGGATAACCGAGAAATTCCCCGATCCTGCGAACATCAAAATTGCGCTCATTCCGCTCGTGCAAGACGAGAGCGAGTGCGCGGCAATCCAGGATCAGACCAATGCTTCGTTCTGTCGCTATTTGAACCGTTCCTACGATGACGGCCTCCTTCGTAAACGAAGACGACCGTCGCGAAACGATCGCTGAACCCGGCCAAGTGACATGCAGGCCCTCAAGCGGGCTGGTGCCGATTCTCTGCGCGCATCGTTGTCGTAACCAGGCGATTAGACTCACTGAGAATTGTCCGAGTGAAGGTGCCGCGAGAACCGTGGTGGTGCGAAAATATGAACGAGCAGCGAGGCGACGTCAGGGAAGTTTGCGTTTGTTGGATTTACCTCGGCGGCTAAAGCCGATTCCAAAACGAAGCGGCTATCGCAGCGCTGAAGCGCTGCGCCACCCAAAATCTGCTGCTTCCAAAATCTGCTGCCTGCGAAATCTGCTGGCCTGCAAAATCAGGGCGGAATCGAATTTTCCCTCACATTGCCAAAAACTATTTTGCCGTCACCAGCGAATGCGTAATGGCATGGACGGAGAGCGCGATGCGGTTCTGCACTCCTACTTTGCGCATCAGTTTGGCTACGTGCGCTTTTACGGTGCGCTCTTCTATGCCAAGGGCTGAGCCGATTTCTTTGTTGGAGCGGCCGGCTACCAGCATCTCCAGAACTTCTTTCTCGCGGTCGGTGAAAGTGATTCGTCCGGCGGGGAAGATTCGGCCTGGGGATGCGCTGACGCGCTCAATGAAAGTCGAGAGGACGCGGCGTGGAGCCCATACCGAGCCTTGATGCACGATGCGGAGAGCCTGAATGAATTCAGCGGGCGAGGCAGCTTCGTCGACGTAGCCTTTGGCGCCGGCTGCTATGGCTTTTAGAACGCTTTCATCGTCCATGCCGGAGCCGGTCACGATGATGCGCAGGTCGGGCCGCACGGCTTTCATGCTGGCCATAATGTCGTACAGGTTCTGGCCGCCGCGATTGCCGAGAAGAACCAGATCGATGTTTGGCAACTGGCTAAGGTCGGCCAGCGAGGCGGAGACTAATTCCAAATCAGGTTCGGTATCAAAGAGGGCGCGGAATCCGACAAACCGCAGCGGATCGCTCTCCACTACGGCGACGCGTATCAGCGGCTTTCTGGCGACGGCAGCTTTCATTAAGGTTTCCCTGTTAGGATTGCATCCTGTTCAAGCTTGCCTGAACCGGGAGAGAATTGGAACGATTGCTGATCGAGACAAATTACGGGGGTAACCCCCAAAGTTAGACACCGAAGGAGGTCTGGCCGTGAGCAGAACGCGAATACAGCGGTATTGTGTGGGGATTCTGGCATTGGGCCTGATGGGGGCGGGGATGGCACGGGCGCAAGCTCCGGAGCAACCTTTGCCGGAATATAAGCCGCAGTTCCCGGGCGACCCGGCGCGGTCGGGGTCGGAAGCGCAGGCACTTGGCTACATGCGGACGGTGCTCCGGGCGGAGCATGCTTATAAGAAAAAGCATGGCAAATATGCGGACTCGCTGGAGGCGCTGGCGGGGACGGGATCGTTCACCAAGCGGATGGCGCACTCGACCGACCGCGGGGATTACACGGCCAGCTTTCGTCCCAATCACGACGGTCCTGACCACGACGGCTTCGTGTTCACGCTGACGCCGAAGCAGATGGACAGCGAACACCGCTCGTTTTATGCGGAAGAAGATGGGGCCATTCATGCGGATGATCAGAAGGCCGCGGATTTGAGTTCGCCAAAAATCAGGTAATTCGGCGCATTTGCGATGGGTGGTTTAGACAGGGACGGTCCGCCCTTGGAGGTTCGGGCTAATTTTGCCGATATTTTTCTTTCCATGAAAGCCACAAATTGGGAGTTTACGAACCGAGCGCTGGTATTCGGGCTGATCTTTGGCTTCACGTTTCCGGTCTACTTCTTCGATCACGAGAATTCCACCGCGGTGCTGGCCAACTGGCTCGCAGGCAGACACCAGATGAATGCCGACCGGCTTGCTCAAATCCTGTTTGGCTGTGCCGCTTTCCTGCTGGCTGCGGCGGCTCTGATTCGCACATGGGCTTCGGCGTATCTTCAAGCGGAAGTCGTCTATGCCCCTGAAGTGAAGACGCAGGCGCTGGTCGCTGACGGACCTTACCGGCGCGTCCGCAATCCGCTGTATTTTGCTAACGTGGTAATGGCCATCGCCTTGGGCACGATGATGAGCCGAACTGGGTTCTTGCTGGCAGTGGCGGCGATGCTGGTGTTCTGTTACCGGCTCATCCTTCGCGAAGAGGCCGACCTGCGCGCGACCCAGGGAGAGCAATACGAGCGTTATCGCAGTGCGGTCCCGCGTTTGCTGCCATCACTTTGGCCGCGCATTGTTTCTGCCGGCCGCCAACCCAGGTGGGGCGCGGGATTCAAGGCTGAATCCTGGTATTGGGGATTTGCCGCGGCACTGCTGGCCTTTGCCATAACCCTGAAGCTCTGGCTATTTTTCGTCATATTGGCAGCAAGTGTTATTTTGCTCTGGGTGTCGACCGTAGTTTTTCGAAAAAAGTCGACCTCGGCATAATGCGTAGGAGTTGCTGAGCCCCGGCCCAGTTCTGTTTGCTATTCTGATGCGTGCTTAGAGTCCATAAAAGCGCGTTGGGGCTGGCGTTGGTTTCGGCCGCCCTGCAGGTCGTGATCTTTCCACTTCCGAATTTGTACTGGCTCTCATGGATTGCGGTGGCGCCGCTGCTGGTTGCGATCCTGCGGGCGCGTGCTCCGGAAACGCTGCAACTGGAGCTGCAATCGCAATCGAGTGTTCAGGCGCGCTTGCTGCCCGCCGCGCCGTGGCAGGGGTTCGTGCTCGGCTACCTGTGCGGCATCTGCTGGTTTGCAGGAACTTGCTATTGGATCTTCGACACCATGCATCGCTATGGCGGGATGCCCGCTCCCGTTGCCGTACTCGCGCTGATCTTGTTCTGCATGTACGTCGGGCTCTATCACGGGCTGTTCGGGCTGCTGCTGGCCTTGGTCGCCGGATCGACGGCCGCTGGATTGACAGCCCCTGGACTAAGAGTCGCGGAATCCATGCCCGCCGCATCGAAGATTATTGAATCTGTAGCGGCGACGAGGCGCGCGCTTGCGGCAGCTCCGTTTCTGTGGGTCGCGGTGGAACTGGCCCGGACGCGCATTACCGCGTTTCCCTGGGAGCTTCTTGGATATTCGCAGACCGGAAATTATGCGCTCACGCGCATTGCAACCCTCACGGGCGTTTATGGGCTCTCGTTTGAAATCGCACTCGTGAACAGCGTTTTCGCGGCGGCCTTTCTAGCTCCGAAGGAGCGGCGGAAGTGGCTGCTGGTGGCGGCGTGCGGGGCGGCCGTGCTCCTGCAGGCGGGGCAATTGCTGTCGCCTCCTCCGGTCGCGACTGATCGCATCGCGCTCCTGGTGCAGCCGAATATTCCGATCCTGGACGGCGCGATGTGGACGAAGCAATATTTTCAGGACACGCTGCGGGACTTGACTGCGGTCAGTTTGAATCTTCGCGGAGAAAAACCCGCTGCCCAAAAACCCGCTGCTGGAGAAAATGATCGGCATTTCGACCTGATCGTGTGGCCCGAATCGCCCTCGCCGTTTTACACGAACGATCCTTTGTTTCGAGATGCCGTGAGCGCACTGGCGCGGCAGTCGGAAACCTGGGTGGTCGCGGGCGCGATTGGGATTACGCCGGCAATGCACAGTCGCAGAGAAAGCTCACAGATCTTCAACTCCGCCGCGCTCGTCAGTCCGCAGGGTGAGTGGGTCGGACGCTACGACAAAGTGCACCTCGTGCCTTTTGGAGAATACTTGCCGTTTCCGCAACTGTTTGCGTTTGCCGGAGGGCTGACCAAGGAAGTGGGAGAGTTTCGACGCGGTGCATCGCGCACGCCACTGGATGCCGGGGGCGAGCGCTTCGGAACGTTTATCTGTTATGAATCGATCTTTCCCGACGAGGTGCGGCAAGGACCGCTGCAGGGCGCACAAGTCTTGTTGAATATTTCGAATGACGGCTGGTACGGCGATAGCGGGGCCTGGAAGCAGCATTTGCAGCAAACACAAATGCGGGCCATCGAAAATGACCGGTGGCTGCTGGCGGCGACGAATACGGGGATGACGGCGTCGATCGATCCCTTCGGGCGGATCGTGGCGGCCACACCGCGCAAGGTCCGCACCGGGCTGATGGCGCCTTACGCTTTGAGCACCGGTACCACTTTCTACACGCGGCATGGCGATTGGTTCGCCTATCTGTGTGCGATAATTTCAGCAGGCGCGCTCGTGGGGCGTTTTGTATTTCCTAATCGCGCGTCATAAGTTGAGTAAGACGAGCCGAGTGATAAACAGAGTAATCAAAATATGTTGGATGAACTGGAACAGCAATACACTTCTCTAAAGACCAAGGTTCACGACCTGCGGGAGTATCTTTGACGCCGGCACGCTGCGCCAGCAGTTCGTCGAGATAGAAAAGCAGGCGGCGGACCCGAATCTGTGGTCGAATCCGGAAAAATCTCAGCAAGTGATGCGCGAACGGAAGCGCCTGGAAGGCCTGTTGTCGCTGGAAGGCGACTTGGCGCGCCGGACCGACGACATCGCCACCTATTTCGATCTGGCAGGCGAAGGGGAGAATGTCGCCGCTGACTTGCAGCGCGATCTGGAATCCCTGCGCGAACTGGTCGATCGAGTCGAAACCGAGACGCTGCTTTCGGGCGAGAACGACGGCCTGAATGCGATCATGACGATTCATCCCGGTGCGGGCGGAACCGAGTCGCAGGACTGGGCAGAGATGCTGCTGCGTATGTATCTGCGCTGGGCGGAGCGGCAGGGATTCAAGACCGAGATGTACGACTACCAGCCCGGAGAAGAAGCCGGAATCAAGTCCGCGACCTTTTCGGTGATTGGCCAGTATGCGTTCGGTTATTTGAGCAGCGAGATTGGCGTGCACCGATTGGTGCGGATTTCGCCCTTCGATCAGGCGAAGCGGCGGCATACCTCGTTTGCCAGCGTGTACGTTTCTCCCGAGATTGACGAGAGCATCGAGGTTGTCATCAAGCCCGATGATATTCGGATTGACACTTACCGCTCGAGCGGCAAAGGCGGACAGCACGTGAATACGACCGATTCGGCGGTGCGGATCACGCATATCCCAACGGGCCTGGTAGCCAATTGCCAAAATGAGCGCTCGCAGCATAAGAATAAGGAGAAGGCAATGAGCATGCTGCGCTCCAAACTTTACGAATTCGAACTGGAGAAAAAACGCGAGGTTACGAAAAAGATTGAGGATTCGAAACTGGATATTGATTTCGGATCGCAGATCCGGTCGTATGTCCTGCAGCCTTACCGCATGATCAAGGACCACCGCACGAAACTGGAGATTGGCGACGTGGATCGGGTGCTGGACGGCGATCTGCGACCATTGATGCAGGCTTATTTGCGGATGCGACGAGGCGAGAAAAAAGCGTGAGCACGCGGCGAATTGTCATGCTTGCTCGATTTGTATTTTTTATGAAAGTTAGAAAGAAGATTCCGCCGCATCTTGGCCCCCGCTTGCAGCGGGCGTTTCGCTATGCCGCCGAGAAACACGCGGGGCAGACGCGGAAGCAAACGGCGGTGCCTTATCTCTCGCATCTGATGGCGGTGGCTTCGCTGGTGCTTGAGGCCGGCGGCGACGAAGATATGGCGATGGCCGCGTTGCTGCATGATGTGGTCGAAGATTGCGGCGGCATGCCGAGGCTGCGCGAAGTGCGCAAGCAGTTTGGTTCGCGGGTGGCGAAGATGGTGGAGGGTTGTACGGATTCATTCGACGAGCCGAAGCCGGAGTGGGTGGAACGGAAGAACGGGTATCTGCGCGAAGTGAAGCACGCCGACGTCAATACGCGGCTGGTTTCGGCGTCTGACAAGCTGCATAACGTGCGCACGATTTTGGCGGATTACCGGCAGCATGGGGAAGGCATCTGGAAGCGGTTC
>JBEKXC010000114.1:0-15066 GCA_049512435.1 Terriglobales bacterium
TGTTTGGCTGGACTACAGTTTGGGTCGCACTAGCAAGTGTCCTATCGGTCCGTATGACATACTTACAGGTTTCATGAGCGGTTGCTTCATTGTGCGGTGGACGGACAGAGGGGTGCGTTATGTAGGGCATGTAAGGGCATGTAGGCACGATTGACAAAGCCCAACCCACGGCAACCCTGGTTAACAAGACTGTAAAGAGCACTTTCGCTCGCGCCATGACCGCGGATGCACAGGGCTTCAACCCGGCAGCGGCGTGGAGTTTTGAGGAAGTTCAGACAAAGGCTCGCCTGTTTCGGCGAAGCCCAGACCCAAAAATTATTGCCTTGGTGACGACGTCCGGTCAGTTTTACTCAATCCTAATGCTGAAACTTCAAGCGGATCCGCAAGAACCTAGCATTCAGCTCGGAAGAGATTGGTGCGTTGCTGGTCTCAAGACGGTTCAGCCGATGAATCGCGACGCGCTCTACATGGAAATGCGAAAATTGAGCGATTCTTAACGCCACGTCAATGGCGCCGCACTGTAACCACCGAATTCTCTTTTCTGGGGTGGGATTATTCGCGTTGGCAGGCTTCATCGTCTTACCACAGATCGAAAAATTCCAAGTCATTCCATGCCGGGTCTTTTTCAGGCTCACCGACCAATTCGGACTTGATGCTCGAGCAATGAACGTATTCATTTTCCGCATGGAACCTTAGGTCCATCAGTTGCGGGTCGACCTTTGAAGGATCGTATTCCGTCCAGAGGATTACTGTGCTCTTATACAGGGGTTTCAATTACCGTGATCCTTATTATGTGGCTAAGCCCGGCTGTTTGCAGGTCTGATTGCCGTTCGCATCCAAGTCTGGCTCCGCGGCAATCTGCGCCCAATCCGTCAGCTGAAGCTCGGCTTTGCGAATCACAACTGCACGTCTCTCGGCGTCACAAGGTTGCAGGAGCGTGGGCACTTATCGGAGCGCACGTTGGCTGGACTGGCACGCGCTCGGGCGCAGGGTCGTGTTGGCGGCAGACCCCGTATCCAGTGTGATCGAAACAGAGTGATGAAACTACACACAGCCGGGAACAGCCTCGGAGTAGTTGCCAAGCAACTGAATCTCAGCAAGACCACGATCTATCGGATTATCAACTCAAGTGCTAGGAAAACGCAGTCGGGCCATCCCCCAATCCTTGCATGACGGCTTTCCGTGCCCTCTTGCCCGCGTTATATGGCGGCGGTTTATTTGACGACAGCATAGTCCGACCTTCGGTTTCGCAGTCGTCTTCTTAATCTTCGTAGTCCTCACTGCGACGCTCTACGTACTGTGGATGTGGGTCTTTTTCGAGCATCCCGCCGAAATCGCCGAGAAGCTCCCAATAAGCAGCATCGAATTGCGCAGGAAGAAGAAAAAGTTTTTCGACACGCTGCCAAAGTGATTCGCGGCTCTTTCATTGAGGGGTTTTGACATGCAGCGAAGCGTGGCGAGCAACGGTCTCTTTCCTATTGCTCGACCAATTCGACGCGGCGATTTAGCGCACGGCCATCCGCGGAGTGATTGGAAGCCACGGGCGCATAGGGGCCGTCACCGAAGGACTGGAGTTGGGCGGCAGACACGCCGTATTTTGCGGTGAGCGACTGTACGACGGAGGCTGCGCGGCGCTTGGAGAGATCGATGTTGGCAGCCAGGCCGCCGACGTTGTCCGTATGCCCTACGACATAGACCTTGAGGGACGGTTTCCCCTTGAGCAACTTGGCGACTTCCTGGAGGGCGGCGTCGGATTCGGGCTTGACCTCGGCTTTGCCGGTGTCAAAGAGGATGCCGTTGACGACAATGTGACCGACGCCGGTGATGCCGGTGGAGAGGTCAGCGGCGTTGGCGACGACATCCTGAGTTAGCGCGGTTTCAGTCACGATGTGCAGTTTATAGTTGTCGCCGTTCGTCACATCCACTTCGATCCAGGTCTTCCCCATATGGACGGTGAATTGGCCGTGACCGTTGTCCTTCAGGAATGTGTATCCAGCCGTTTTAAAGGCTGTGACGAGATTGCGGTTGACCTGCGAGGGGGTAGCGCCGGCTGGTTCGTTGTACTGGAGGTAGTGATATTCGCCTTCGATGGTTTTGTCCTCGTGGGTAGCGCCGAGATCCGTGAAGGTGAAGGAATTGTCCGCCTTGTCCTCGCATTCGGAGATTATGGAGCCGGGAAAACGGGCGATCTGTGGGGAGTCCTTGCATCCCGGTACGTCCTTCGTTTGTCCCAGGCAGAAATAAAACGGGAACGACAAGGCAAAGCTTAAGAGCAGAATGCGGCTGGCTTTCATTAGCCCTCCAATTTCATGGCGATCAGAAGTGAATCAATGCTGTTTGAACCTCAGGCTCATGTCGGCTACTTCATCGGGCAGAAACTTCAGGGCGACGAAGCGGTGTGGAGTTACGTTGGCCTTGAACGTGACACCCATACTACCGCCGCTGAGCTTCTCGACGATGCGGTAGTGCGAAATGGTCTGGCCAATGAGTTGGGAGGAACTGCTCATTGGTGGAAATGTTAGGTCGGATTTGGAAAGAGGTCAATCGGGATGGCAAAAAACTACTGCAGCTTTGCATACTCGGCTTTGGCTTCCTTCAGGATAGGGATGCCGGGGTCGGCGTCTTTCCAGAGTGCGAAGAAGTCTTTGTAGGCGGCGAGCGCCCTGACGCGGGCGGCATCGGCATCCGCTCCCTGCGAGGTCTTAGCCTGCAAGGTATTGGCACGCGCCACGCCCAGATGCGCCAACGCTCCCGTCCAGCAGTTCCAGACGATGCCGCTGTGGTCGAGAATCTTCTGAAACTCGGCTGCGGCAGCACTGCCTTGTCCGACTCCCAAGTATGCTTCCCCCCGGACGTACACGTGGTAGAGGCAGGAGATATTGTTAACGAACGGGATGTCACCTAATTCAATGGTTGAAGCAGATTGCAGACCATGGATTGCTGAGGTCGGGTTGTTTCTACGCAGAGCTAATTGGGCTTGAATCGTTGGCAGCCAAAGAAACTGTATCTGGGTGTCCAGTGGGTAGCGCTTTCCTAAATCTTGGGTCAGGGAACCGGCTTGCGCGGTATCGCCTGCCATAGCAAATGCAAGTGCCGCTTCGACTTCCGCTCCCTGACTCGCCGGAGCAAGTTTTAGAGCTTCCTGCGCCGCGTGCCGAGCCTCTCTGGTATTGCCATAAGCGGCTTGTTGCAAAGCAGCATTCGCCCGCCAGGTCGCTCCACTTTCTTTGTTGTCAGCGCGGATGGCAGCCGCAGCGGCTCGCTCGGCCAACGTCTGCGCCCTACTTATCTGCCCCGCGAAAGCCGCAGTATCAGTTGCCAGCGCTAACCCAATGGTTTCATAATCCGGTTGGCCCGAAAACCATGCTTGCTGTTCGGCCATCGCTCCGGAGTCCGCTCCCAGAAAAGCCAGAGCGTAAAGGTACTCGTGAAGTAAAGAGTCATCGAGTTTTTGCGTCTGCGCCTCTTGGATTGTCCGCCGTGCTTCATCGAAGTGCTGCAAGGCAAGATCGCAGCCCGCCAGGTTTTCATACGCGTCCACACGTCCCGGTGAGAGGCGCATCTCTTGCCTAATCAGCCCCGTAGCTTTCTCATACTGGCCTTGTTCGGCGTACATTATGCCCAAATCGATGTAAGCTCCGCCAACCCGTGGGTAACTATCAATTTGCTGCTGAATTGTCATGGCAGCTTTATCCAGTTCCCCGGTCACTGTGCCATAGAAACCGGCCGTAATCTCTAGTCTCTCGCGCTCACTCGCAAATCGCCGTAACTGGAATGCCTTGTTGAAATACTCGCGAGCTCGTCCAACCTCGTTGATACCGTTGTAGTCGCCCCCGACTTGCGAATAGGCAATAGCGAAGTTCGGATCAAGCTCGATGGCCTGTTGATCGTAGCGTAAGGCGGCGGCGGGACCCTTATCGTGATAAACCTTTAGGCCAAGGCTATATGCTTTCAGCGCTTCTAGCGAAGACGTTGTCGCCTCTGGTAGGGGAACATCAAACTTCTTTACTGAGGCCAGCGATTCGCCCATTTCGCTGCGCAGCTTGGATGCCGATTTGCCCAGCGCATCCAGCACCTTCTCTTTGGACACCGCGGTCACCTGCTCCTCGGCCAGCGTGTCTCCGCTCTGACAGCTAACCGCCTTCAATCCCAGCACATATTCGCCGCCCAGGCTGCCAATCGCCCCGGCAAGATAGGCTTTGCTGCCCGCCCGCAGGCACAGTTCGCGGGCTACTTCAGGCGTGAGTTTCGTGCCCGCTGGACGGGTCATCAGTTTTAAAGTCTTCTCAACTTCGCTGTCGGAAAGCAAATTCAGAAAAGGCGATTGTCGCAGGGAAATGCTGAGCCCCGTCTTCAGAGTGTCGTCGAATATGCTTGGCCTGCCGCCGTCGACGCTGGACTCCAAGATCCGCGCCCTGAAAATCGACAAACGTCAGTTCTACTGCAATTAGGTTTAAGATGTGGCTTCTGCCGAATTTTGAGGAGAAAAAATTGCGTTACGTCTATCAATTGTTGATTCTTGTTCTTTTTCTTTCCTTGACTGTGTGCTTGACCGCACAATCCAAGCACCCAGTCGCAAAGTTTGAATCTACGGCCGTCTGGCAGATACCACCGCAGTTCATCACCGCGGCCCATGCTGCCTGCGATCAACTCCTTTCGTCGACAGCGGAATGCATGATCGGCCAGATGGGTAAGGCCGGCGCCCCGGCCGACGCCGTGAGGTTTACGCGGGAACTCTACAAGGAAAATCATGGCGAGCTTGGGATCATGACGGGGTTCCAGGATGAGGGTCCGGTAGCGTTTGCATGGGTTGCATATCCTTTGCGCGCCAATACTAATTACGGGCTTCTTCTGCTGAATGGACAGCCGCGAATCGTCAATGTCGAGGATCTTAAGCTGCTCGACGTGAAAACCATGAAACAAAGTTCCCAGTTTCAAGACCTCAAGGGACAATTCCCCAGTGTGGATGTCTGGCCGGGAGACCGGGACGGGAAGATCTGGCCCAACTCACAAGCGGGACCTGATGGCGGAATCCAGTTCACAGTAGAGTATCCGCTGATTAACGGGTGTCACGCTTGCGCGCGAGCCGGAGCCGTCGTATTCAACTGGAATTTCGACGCGAAAGGGAAGTTTCTGGGAACGGCGTTTCAGGGGATGATTGACCCGCCACTGCAATAGCCTCGCGTTTTTTCCAGACGCGGTCGGACGGTGGTGAACGATAGAACGGAGGAACCATCTATGATGCGCACACTGTGCCTGAATATCGTGTTATCGCTCGTAGCTTCGGGGCTCGCGCAACAGGCGCCTGCTGTTTCCGCACAACACTCATCGCATGCTCCAAGCCACGCCGGACGCTCCGCAGACCGGGTCTGGAGCATTCTTATGGCCGGCAATAGTCGATTCGTGGCTGGCAAGCCCCAAGTGCGTGCGCTGGTTGCGCTCCGCAACAAGCTTGCTTCCGGACAATCGCCCGAGGCGATCATTCTCTCGTGTTCCGACAGCCGAGTTGGTCCTGAGTTGATCTTCGACCAAAGCCTGGGTGATCTCTTTGTGGTGCGCACGGCGGGGAACGTCGCTGACGCGGTGGCGCTGGGAAGCATCGAGTATGCTGTGGACCACCTTCATAGCCCTCTGTTGGTCGTGCTGGGCCATCAGAAATGCGGCGCAGTGAGTGCTGCATGTTCTGGCGAAAAGATGCCTAGCCATAACCTTGATGCCATCATGGATAAGATCGGTCCTGCCGTAACTCAGGCAAAGACTTACGCCAAGGCAGATGATCTCATCGAGTCAGCGATCAAGGAAAACGTACATCAGAGTGCCAAGGATATTTTAGGAAACAGCGAGATCATTCGCAGTGCGGTGAAGTCGGGCGAGCTTAGCGTGATCGAGGCAGAATACGAGCTGGATACTGGCAAAGTAGTTCGCCTTAATGCGCCTGCGAGCTTTCAGAATTAGTGAATCGTCATTTTCAATTGAAGGCCCAAACCAGCGTTCCCATGGAGAGTCGGAGAAAAGAGGGATGCATGGCCGGAACTCAAACGTAAGCGTTCGACCAACCCGCCTGTCCCACGAGCGGAATCTGTGCTGAAGTAGAGGGATGGGCAAAGAGCACCTAACGAGCAAGGCCCACGCCGCCTATCAGGACTCCCTCAACTTCTGAAAGGCGAGGGACCGATCTTTGCGTCCGAGCGCGGCGGTGCCGCCCTACAGGATGCTCGCCACTGGTTCGAAAATGCGCTGGCCGAGGCCAAGATCAGGAATTTTACTTGGCACGATCTCCGGCATACCTTCGCCAGTCGTCTGGTCATGGCCGGCGTAGATCTGCGCACCGGACTTGATGGGGTATCTCAACATTCAGATGACCATGCGATATGCACACCTCGCTCCGGCGCACAAGGCGGCCGCGGTCGAGAAGCTTTCCGCGTTCGACGCGCTCGAAAGGAAGCGCCAAGAAGCTGTTATACTGTTTCCCGCTGGCCATGGGAAACCGACTGACACCACTACTGACACCGCAGCAAAAAGTGCTCCGGCGGTGGCTTCAGGAAGTCTCAATTAAGTGCTTTATTAGCCAGTAGATGCAACATGGTGGGGCGCGTAGCTCAGTTGGTAGAGCAACGCCCTTTTAAGGCGTGGGTCGCAGGTTCGATTCCTGCCGCGCTCACCATTCTCACCGGGGAAGTATTTGCTGGCGGTCCTGGCTGGCCGCGCGGATCTTCAGTTTAGGGCGGTTTACGGCGGTTGTCACCGTCACCGAGTTGTTGCCTTTATTTGGCCTCGCGCAGCAATGTAGATGAGATGATTGCGATCCGCTGTAGCGCGCTGCTCTTCGACTTGGACGGCGTGCTGATCGATTCCACTCCGGCAGTTGCGCGGGTGTGGCATCAGTGGGCGGTTGACCACGGCTTTGATCCAGCGAAAGTGATTCGCGTGGCGCACGGACGTCCCAGTCGGACCACCATTCGCGAGCTTCTTCCCAATGCGGATATTGACTACGAAGATGGGGAAGTCGAACGCCGGGAAATGGAGGACCTCGATGGTGTGGTGCTGTTACCAGGTGCGCGGCAACTCCTTAACACCCTGCCTCGAGATCGCTGGACCATTGCGACCTCATGCACGCGACGGCTGGCCGAGGTGCGTTTGCGAGCCGCGGGCCTGCCCATTCCAGAGAACATGATCACATCGAGCGACGTGAAGATCGGCAAGCCCGATCCCGAGCCTTACCTGAAGGCGGCGATGAAGCTTGGGTTTGCCGCCTCCGATTGCATAGTGGTCGAAGACGCGCCGGCTGGAGTTCGCGCGGGCAAGACCGCTGGCGCCAGAGTAATTGCATTTCTCACGACTGTGATTCGCCGCGACCTCGAAGACGCCGGCGCCGAGTGGATCGTTCAAAATTGCGCTGACATCACAGCCTCCAGTAATCGGGAGCATGGCCTTCAGGTGAACCTCGCGCTATAAACTAAAGTGTTTTCGAAAAGCCATTTGCGCGCACTCATCCGCTCAACTAGAATCCAAGGTTCTTCAGAAGTTGCCCGCAAGAGTAGGATTCATGCGAGCTGGGCGGCTCCAAATCTTCTCAATCGCGATATAGAGAATCATACAGGCAGGTTTTCGTGATCATCGGTGTTCCGAAAGAAAGTTATCCGGGGGAACGGCGGGTTGCGATCGTGCCCGCGGTTCTCCCGACGCTAACCAAGGCCGGATTCGAAGTCCATATACAATCCGGCGCAGGCAACGAGGCCGGCTATCCTGATTCCCAATATGCCGACAAGGGCGCGAAGATTGTTGCGGATCGCGCCGCGGTGTTTGCCGCCGCTGACATTGTCGTGCAGATTCTTTGCTACGGTTCCAACGACCTTACGGGGAAGCAGGATGTACCGTTGTTTCGCCGCGATCAGATACTCGTCGGATTTCTGCGCCCGTTCGGCTCGAAAGAGGTCGTGCAGGAGATTGCGAACGCCGGCGTCACCGCGTTCTCGATCGAGTTGATGCCACGCACCACGCGCGCCCAAAGCATGGACGCGCTCTCCTCGATGGGAACCGTATGCGGATATAAAGCCGTGCTGGTGGCCGCCGACTCCCACCCGCGCATCTTTCCCATGCTCACCACGGCAGCTGGAACCGTCACTCCCGCCCGCGTGTTCGTGATCGGATGCGGCGTTGCCGGACTGCAGGCGATCGCGACCGCGCGCCGCCTGGGCGCGGTGATTTCGGCTTACGATTTAAGGCCGGCGGCGAAGGAGCAGGTGCAGAGTCTCGGCGGGCGGTTCGTCGAACTCCCCATCGAAGCCAAGGACGCACAGGACGCTCGCGGATATGCCCGCGCACAGGACGAAGACTTTTACCGTCGTCAGCGTGAGTTGCTCGGAAAAGTGGTGCAGGAAAGCGATGTGGTGATTGCCGCGGCGGTGATTCCGGGGAAAAAATCGCCGGTGCTGGTAACTGAAGAGATGGTGAAGGGAATGGCGCCCGGGTCGGTGATCGTTGACTTAGCCGCCGAACGTGGCGGCAACTGTGAGATCACGGAAGCTGGCGAGACGGTAGTCAAGCACGACGTAACTATCATCGGAGCGATCAACCTGGCCAATGGCGTGCCTTATCACGCGAGCATGATGTATGCCCGCAACATCACTGCCTTTCTGACTCATCTGATTAAGGATCAAAAGTTGAATCTAAACCTGGAAGATGAGATTGTTCGCGAGACTCTGCTTACTCGCGGTGGCGAGATCGTGCAGGCTCGGGTCCGAGAGTTTTTTAATTTGCCCGCGCTGGCACCGTGACAGTCCTATGGTGGAGAGACGGAGTGTCGCCCGGCTCTTCCGCGAGCAGGTTCGTACTAATTGAGGATTAGACGGAGGAAAGATGAACAGTAATTCGGCCTTAATCAACGCACTTTTTATTTTCGTGCTCGCCGGATTCATCGGATTTGAAGTGATCCGGCGGGTCTCACCGCTGCTGCACACTCCGTTGATGTCGCTCACCAACGCCCTGGACGCGATCGCGGTGGTGGGTGCGATCGTGCTTGTGGGCGAGCACAAGAGCACGCTCTCCACGGTTTTTGGATTCATCGCCGTGGTCGCCGCCACCAGCAACATCGTCGGCGGCTTCTTGATCACCGACCGCATGTTGAAGATGTTCAAATCCAGCCGTCCCGCGGCGAAACCGGCGGCCAAGTAATGACAGCCGAACTCGGAGCAATCCAGGTCCTCATCGAGCTTCTATATCTCATCGCGAGCGTGCTTTTCATCCTCTCGCTGAAGTGGATGAGTTCGCCAACCACAGCCCGGCACGGCATCTGGGCGGGCGAAATCGGCATGGTGCTGGCCATCGGCGGCACGCTGCTCAACCGTGGCATGGACTACCGGCTGATCGGGATTGCGCTGGTGCTCGGCACCATCATCGGGATTCCGCTGGGGGAAGTAGCGATGACTGCGGTTCCGCAGCGAACCGCACTCAGTCACGCTTTTGGAGCGCTCTGCGTGACCCTGGTGGGCTCGGCCGAATTTTATCTGCGCACTCCCGATATCTCGCGTTTCATGATGGCGGTGCTGTCGCTCGAGGTAATTCTCGGCGGCCTGACCGTCACCGGTAGCTTGATGGCCGCCGGCAAACTGCAGGAGATCCTTCCGCAGCGGCCGCTGACTTACAAAGGGCAGAACCTCGTCAACTTTCTGTTGCTTGCCGCCGCCTTAGCGATCGCCATAACTTTGATTCTGCATCCGGAAGAGAGGACGCTGTTTCCGTTCATGATCCTGATCGCGCTGGCGTTCGGTGTGCTATTGATCATCCCCATCGGCGGCGCGGACATGCCGACAGTCATTTCGCTGTTGAACGGCTATGCCGGCCTGTCGGCCGCCGCCATGGGCTTCGTCCTGAACAGCAAGCTGCTCATCATCGCGGGCGCGCTCGACGGATCGTCGGGCCTCATCCTCTCCATCATCATGTCGAAGGCCATGAACCGCTCCTTCACCAACGTTTTGTTCGGAGCCTTTGGTCAGGTGCAAACTTCGGCCGCTGCGGGAGAAGAAGCGCGCCCCGTTCGCAGCGCGACCGCGGAAGAAGCCGCGGCCATTCTGTCTGCCGCGAACCGGGTCATCATCGTTCCGGGATACGGCATGGCCGTGGCCCAGGCGCAGCACAAAGTGCGCGAACTTTACGATGCTCTGACTAAGCGCGGCGTAGACGTGCGCTTCGCCATTCACCCGGTTGCCGGACGCATGCCCGGCCACATGAACGTGCTGCTGGCCGAAGCCGATATTCCCTATGATCGCCTGATTGAAATGGACGAGATCAACGGAGACTTCCCGCAGACCGATGTTGCATTGGTGATTGGCGCCAACGACGTTACTAACCCGGCCGCCCGCTCCGATGCTTCCAGCCCCATCTACGGGATGCCAATCCTTGACGTCGACAAGGCCCATACCGTGATGGTCATCAAGCGCAGCATGAATCCTGGCTTCGCGGGTATTGATAACCCTCTCTACTATCTCGATAACACCCTGATGTTGTTTGGAGATGCCAAGGCATTTGTCGGCGGCATCGTGCGCGAGCTCGGCGGAGGACACGGCTAGCAGGCGTGGTGTAAGTGAGATTTGTATCAGCGCCCAGCCCTTGAATCTGTTTCGAAGAGCTTACCGTATCGCCAAAGCGATACCCTGACTCGAACCGCTCTCGCACCTGTTTGCGAGACAAAAAACCGGCGGGCTGCAGCCTGGCGAGGAGAATTTCGCGCAGTCTGCGGCCCGCCCGGCGTTCAGGCTGCTCTCTTTACCTGTCTGATCTTGGCCCAGCGTGCTTTCTGGGCCAGAGAAATTCTCCGGCGCCCTGCCGCGGAGAGAACACGCTTGGCGCGATGTGGCGCCGCAGCGTGCCCGGTTGCGCCCGTGCCCCGGGTAAGCCGTTCGAGAACCGAAATAGCTTCCCCAAGCTTTTGGACTTGGTTCTGTGCATCCCGGCGTTCCTCGCGGAGCCGGACTATTGCCTTAGCAATGTTTGTCATCAATACCCCCTCGGGTAATTTACCGTGGGCAATTGTATTACTAACTCACCGATTTTGTCATAATTTATTTTATTACTGGCCGAAGGGGGTTACATAAACTTGACTATCCAGGACGGTGACCCGGAGATAAATCCTGCCTGCAACTGCCGCGCCCACAGCCTCATCCCAAGGGTGGTAATAGTCCAGACGACCCGAACAAGAAGAGGGCACCAACTGCCAGGCTATAGATTGCCGTCAGCGCGGTAACTGCAAACTGAAAGCGCGGCAGCCGCGAACTGAAGCCGAAGAGTCCTACTGCCGACGCCGTCATCACCGTGTTCATCACCAGCAGTCCTGCGATAAACATCGCCAAGCCGACAAAGCCCTTGCCGATTCCGCCAAGATTGGCGGCCAGTAAGAAGATCATCAGTTGGCTGGGTGTTTCCGCACCCAGCCCATGCACAACGCCGATCACGAGTACGGATTTCGAACTGTAATTCCATGTCTTGTCCGCCGGGCGTGGGACATCGTGATCATGCCAGTAGCTGTTCATCTTCCAATGGATCCAGCGCGCCGCCCCGGCCATAACGTGAAAGCGGCTGCGCGGTGCCGGGTTCCCGCTGAAAAGCGATCCTAGAACATAGACTCCGAGGATCAGCAAGGTGATTCCCACCAGGCGTTCGGCGATCCGATCGATACCATGCGGCAGCGAGAGTTGAAACACGATTACGATCGTCCCTAGTACAGCGACCGTTGCCGCGTGTCCCAAAGCGTAAAGCAAACCAAGGCGCATACCTTGCCAGCGACTGGTCTGCACACTGGTGATATCGGAGATCGCGGCAATGTGGTCGTAGTCGAATCCGTGACGGAACCCCAGGATGGCAGCAGATAAGAGCGCAAGTTGAAGGCTGTTTAGCGTGGCGGTCATGAATGCGATGTGGGCTCAACCCCGAGCCTTTCATTGTTCCACACGCCGTCAAAAATCGGAAATCGGCCCGGAAGTTAGGTAGTGGTGCAGTTTGAAAATTGCCGTCCCTCAGCGGCTAAAAGCCGCAATGAAAATGCGATGCTTACGGCACGGCTGAAGCCGTGCCCTTTCAAAACCGATTCCAACTGCACCACTACCTAGAAGTACAGGCCGTCGGGGCAGACTCAATGAAAAAGTGCGGTTCGGTTCGCCTCCATTGCAACGGATTGCATCCGGACTTAAGAGATCGATCAGGAATCCTTTGTAACTCATTGAAGTGAATGTGATTAGCATTTGCCTAGGCTGGAACGCGAATTGCCGGCACTCCTTTGATGCAGTGTCTCTGGCGGAGCGCGAAAACGACGAGCATCAAAGCGACGAGCAGGTGGGTGTGCGCGACGGCCCTGTCGCTGGCCGGCCTGAGCAGCATTTTCGCATGGTGCGCCGTGACTTCCCCGTCACGCGTCATTTCGCACCGAGCCCCGCTCTCGCGATTAGAAATGACCCTGCGCCGTGTGCCCTCGCATATCTCCGAGTTCGCCTCTTTATCGCAGCCGCTTGCGCTGCCGAAATGTGGAAACGTGCGTCCGCCTGAAGCTTTGCTTACCCCCGACCCACTGCTGCTACCTCAAGATGACGATTTGCACGTGCGCGTCAGCTTCATTGTCGGAACTGACGGACACGTGCACAGCGCCCTGATCCTGGACAGCGGCGGACCCAGCGAGGACCAGGTTGTTCTGCGCGCCGTCCGCTTGTGGCGATATCGTCCCGCCCTCTGCAACGGCGTTCCCACCGATTCCGAGGCACTCGTAAGATTCAGCATCCGCTAGCGCGCGAATTCTCCTACAATGGCAACGATAACGACGAGGTTGCCGTGACTAAAGACAATGCGATTCCTCCCGATCCCGATCAAGACGAGCGACGGGACGAGCGGCCCGACAAGCGGAACGATCAGCTCGAAGGCGCGGGAGTTGAAGATTTTCTTCAAAGGCTACCCGGCAGCTTTCGCTGGCCCAAGCCGAATGCCGAGGCTGTGGCCGCGGCGGTAGAAGCAATCCATCGCATGTCGGGCAGCGCGGCTGCCCAAGACCTGGCGGCGGCTGGTGATGCGGAGGAACCCGGCAAAGCCTGCTCAGCCTGCGGAGGTTCGCTGCCAGCCGGCGCTCGCTTTTGTGTCTGGTGTGGAATCCCCACCCAATCGATTGCCGGTGACGCCGTTGGCGGCCCGCATCACATTCACCACCACTATCATCATTTTGTTCCCGGGCCTGGAGTTTCTGGCCACGCCGCGACGTCCGGCACAGCGGCTGCCGATGCCGAGCCCTCTGCTCCTTCTATTCCGCGCGGCCGTGCTCCTTCGGTTACGCAAACTCAACTTGCGGCGGGGACTTCAACCGGAGGTCGCGCCGAAGTGGCCGCGCGCCGAGTTGTCCAGGATTGGGCGCACGCCTGCAATACCAAGCATATCGACGACCTGCTTGAACTCTACGCCGCCGACGCTACTCTCATCCGCTCCAGCGTTCCGCCGATCCGCAGCTTGCCGGCAATCCGTGAGTTTCTTATCTCGCTGCTCGAAGCCGGGTTGGGCGACGTAGAGATGGAATCGCTGCGCGTCGAAATGATGGGCGATATAGCTCTCGATCTCGGGCGTTGCAAAATGCTCGTGCCCGTCGCCATGGGCAAGCGCCGCGAAGAGCGCGGGAAATACCTGGTCGTCCTGGTGCGCCAGCCCGCCGGCACATGGAAGATTCTGGCCGATTGCTGGTCCGCTGATCTGGCCGTCAGCGCCCCGCCCGAGCCCGCTTCCAGAAGGGGAAGCGAACCGGCCCCACCGGTTCGCAAGACTCGATAAAACCGGTCGTTGGTCGTTAGTCGCTAGTCATTTGCCGTCAGACTCGGGCTGAGCGCTGGGGAAAACGTGGACACAAATTTTGCCCGCCAACGACGAACGACGAACGACCAACGACAAGATGCCCACGCCATCCTTCAGGCCAACAAAAACCCCGATCCTCGCGGATCGGGGTTGAGTGGTTCGTTGTGTCGAGCTATTGCCCGGTTTGACGTGTGGTAAACAGCTGCCGGTAGCTTAAGGTTTCCACGTCACGGAACATGGGTGTTCCGGGTGGCAGACCTTCTGGATTTTCGAAGTCCAAGTCGAACACGTCATTTCGCGTTGGGGGGCTATAGACGGTGGTACAGCACTTGTACACGCCGGTGCCATAGGTTGCGTAGTACAAGCTCACGATCGAGCCCTTGTAATTGAAGCCTTGTCCACCCCAGTTTTCCAGGTAGCGCAGGAAGTTGTGCACACCTCCGTCGGTGCCGTAATCGTTGGCTGCGGCCCAGGCGGTCGGCTGCGGAAAATTGATGTTCTTCCCACCTGCAACCGCAAGCCGGTAGTAGGACGTGGTAGCAACTCGATCGCCGGTGTCGGTAACCTCATTGCTGCTGCCGGGGAAGCCTAAGCTACCGAAGTCGCTCCAATTGTTCGAAAGGAAACTGACCGCATCGGCAATCACCGCCGCGGCTGCGTGTCCGGCCTCGTCCACAGCGGGGGTATTCCAGGTCGTGTCGGTGGAGTTGGTGTTGTAATCGCCCAGGACGTACACCGGATTCTCCGATGCCACCGTGAACCCGCCCGGGTCAGCCAGCGTTCCACCCGCGACCAGCGGCACGTTGCCGAGCGAGCCATCCACCAGTCTCAGAACGTGGCGCGCCCCGCTCACCCAGTTCTTGCGCGCGGAGGTGCAACTATTGATCCGGGCGTTGGCCGCAGTGCCGTAGGGATCGGGGTTCGCTCCGTTCGTGCCATTCGCCATGTTCGTGCCCTTGGTGGTGATCTGAGCCCATATATTCAGGCCAGCGGTGCCCACTGTACCGTAGTAGCCCAGTCCCAGGTTGTCCGAACCGAAGTTGTCCAGCGCCCCGTCCTGGTTAACGTCCTCGGGAGAAAGGTTTCTGCCGGCTGGAACCGGTTCCAGGACTCCGTCGGGCGTACCTGCGGGGACGCTGGAGTTGATATCGTCCTCGAGGCCCGAGTCGCCGCTCTTGGTAAAGGAAGTACCGTTCAAGACCGGGTTGGGCAGCATTCCCCGGCGATCCGAGAAATACAGCACGTATCCAT
>JBEKXC010000115.1:0-14947 GCA_049512435.1 Terriglobales bacterium
TTCCGCAAATGGGGATACGAACTCGCCACTGACGAATTCCGCGACCAGGTCGTCACCGAACGCGAGAGCTGGATCCTCGACAACAAGGATAAGAATCCCAATCTTACCGTCGAGGAAAACGCGAACCTGATCGAACCCGGCCTCGAATTCGCCCAAGAGGACTTCCGCCAGACTGTCTACAAAGAAGTAAAAGACTGTCTCGATTCCATCTACGCCACGCACGGTAAAGGCGCGTGGAAGAAAAAGCTGATGATCAACGACCGCATCGCCGACTCCATTTTCCAGCAGGTGGTAACGCGCGCCGATGAATACAGCGTTCTGGCCACGCCCAACCTGAACGGCGACTATATTTCCGATGCCTGTGCCGCGCAGGTAGGCGGCCTCGGCATCGCTCCCGGAGCGAACATCGGCGACGGCTACGCGATCTTCGAAGCCACGCACGGCACTGCTCCCAAGTATGCCGACAAAGACGTCATCAATCCCGGCTCCGTCATTCTCTCGGGTGTCATGATGTTCCGCTTCCTGGGATGGACCGAGGCTGCCGATCTGATCGAACAAAGCCTGGAGCGCACCATCGAGCAGAAAAGAGTCACCTACGATTTCGAGCGCCTGATGGAAGGCGCCACCAAAGTGAAGACCAGCGAGTTCGCCACCTGCATGATCGAAAACATGAGTGTAGCCGTGGCGGCGGACTGAAAAATCGCTTTAGGGTAGAGGCGCGGCAAGCCGCGTCTCTACGGGAGATTAGTTGAGAAAGGAAACTTCATGCGCCATAAAGTAACCATCGTCGGTTCCGGAAACGTGGGCGCCACCGCCGCTCACTGGATTGCAGCGAAAGAGCTAGCCGATGTCGTTCTCATCGACATCATTGAAGGCGTCCCGCAAGGCAAAGGTCTCGACCTGCTGGAGGCCATGCCGATCGAGAAACGCGATTCTGCGATCGTCGGTACCAACGACTATGCCGACACCGCCAACTCCAACATCGTCGTCATCACCGCCGGAATTCCACGCAAGCCCGGCATGAGCCGCGACGATCTCCTGAACACCAACTACAAAATTATGACCGACGTGGTCGGCAAGGTCGTGCACCACTCGCCGAACTGCATCCTCATAATCGTCTCGAACCCGCTCGACGCCATGGCCCAAGCCGCCTACAAAATCAGCGGCTTTCCGCGTGAGCGCGTCATCGGCATGGCCGGTATACTCGATTCCGCCCGCTTCCGCGCCTTCATCGCCCAGGAACTCAAAGTCAGCGTCGAAAACGTAACTGCCTTCGTACTCGGTGGACACGGCGATACTATGGTCCCGCTTCCCCGCTATTCCACAGTCGCCGGCATTCCAATCACCGAACTGATCGCGAAAGACCGCCTCGATGCCATCGTCCAGCGCACCCGCGACGGCGGTGCCGAGATCGTCAAACATCTCAAGACCGGATCGGCGTATTACGCGCCGTCGGCCGCCGCCACCGAGATGGTCGAGGCCATCCTCAAAGACAAGAAAAAGATTCTACCCTGCGCCGCCTACCTCAACGGAGAATATGGCATCCACGGGCTCTTCGTCGGCGTCCCGGTGAAACTCGGCGCCAAAGGGATCGAGCAGATCATCGAGATCAAACTCACCGCGGAAGAAAAAGCGGCTCTCGACAAGAGCGCAGCCGCCGTGAAAGAACTGATTGCGGTGATCAACGTCTAAGCGGGGTATCTGACCGCGTGGATACAGCACCCGTAGAGATGCGGCTTGCGAACCAGCGGGATGGATGTATCATCGGTGCCGTTCGTGAAGTCAAAGAGGAGGGCCCGAATGATAAACGGTATTGACGTTTCACACTACAATGGCTCCCTTGATTTCGGTAAAGTGGCCTCTGCGGGAGTAGCATTCGCCTATGTGAAAGCCAGCGAAGGCAGGCTCACCAAGGACCCGCTGTACTCCACGAACTATGCCGGATTGAAGCAGAACCAGATCGTGCGAGGGGCCTACCATTATTTCTATCCCCAGCTTGATGCCCAGGCCCAGGCTTCGAACTTCCTTGGTGTCGTCACGCAATTGGTTCCGGGAGATCTGCCGCCCGTGCTGGATGTAGAGATCAGTGGCGAGCAATCTCCTGGCGCCATCGCGTCCGGGATACAGCAATGGCTGGACCTGGTGCAGAATACTCTTGGCCGTACTCCCATGATCTACACCTATGCAAGTTTCTGGAACACAGCGCTCGGCGGAACCTCCGCTTTCGCCAGCTATCCTCTGTGGGTCGCGCAGTACACCAGCAATCCTTCGCCGAATGTCCCGACAGGATTTTCCGACTATCTTTTCTGGCAGTACAGCGAGTCGGGATCTGTGGCTGGGATCACGGGCAATGTGGATTTGGACTGGTTTAACGGGAGTCCGGCGGACCTCAATCAGCTAGCGGGTTTGGGAAACACCTAGGAAAATCCAGTGAACCTTGCGAATGCACCGGGTCGAAGGCTCGCCATAATTGTCGCGTTTGGACTCTTGCTCCCCATTGCGTCGGCTGAGACATTGCGAAAAATCAAGCTTCCCGCGCCCGGCCAGAGGGTGCGCATCGAAGGCAAATTGCTCAGAATGCAGGATCACAAGGAATTTACTTTTCGCGGAAACAGCGGCACGAAAGTAAAGATCGAGCTGACTGGAGCGGGGCCATTGCGAGGTGAGGTCACGTTTCCTTCTGGCAGCCACGAAGGAGGTCCAGGCGGCACCATTCTGGATCAGGCCTTGCCCGAGACTGGCCAGTACCAAATGAGGATTTCAGAAAGCACGATGGGCGAAGCATGGGAGGGGACCTTCACCATCGGGATTTCCGTGGTCCAGTGAGGCGCCTGCTGGTGGCCATAGTGCTACCGATCACATCTGCCGGATGAATATTCCAGCACAACTTGCATTACTGCCACCATCCTCTGCATGCGGTCGACGGGGAAGGCCGGGCGAGTCTCTGCGAGAATGGCGTGCCTCTCTGATTCCCCTTCCGCAATCGCCTCAGGCTCGCTATAGTGTCTGGGGCCAGCACTCTGAAGCCAGTAAGCATGGATTTTGACCAGCTCGAAATTTTCCTCGAAGTGGCGCGCCTCTCCAGTTTCTCCCGCGCGGCGGAGAAGCGTTTCCGCACCCAGCCCGCCATCTCCTCCCAGATTCGTGCGCTCGAAGAAGAAGTGGGAGCTCGCCTGCTCGACCGCTCCGGTGGCCGCGTCTCGCTAACCGCCTCGGGCAAATTGTTTTTCAAGTATGCCGAAGAGACGCTGGAGCGCCGCAAGACCATCCTCAACGAAATCGCCGAAACCGAGCGCGTGCCCCGCGGAGAAATTGTCGTGGGCGCCAATGAAGGCACCTGCCTGCACATTCTGCCGGGAGTATTCGCGCAATTCAAACGCGACTATCCAAACGTTGCCGTAAATATCAAGCGCTCCGACTACGCCAAAATTCTGGAGTCGATCATCGAAAATGTGGTCGACTTTGGCGTGGTCTCACTGCCCGTAAACGACAACCGGCTCGAAGCGCAGATGATTCATCGCGATGAACTTGTCGTGATCACTGCCCCAACTCATCCGCTCGCGACGAACTCGCTCGCAGGAAAAAAGACCGTGACCGTGGCCGAAGTCGCGACCTATCCGCTCGTCCTGCCCAAACTCGGCCACACCCGCGACGCACTCGATGCGCTGTTCTATGACCATCACTTGAAGCCGAAACTGGCCATGGAACTCGATTCCAGCGAACTGCTGAAGCGTTTTGTGGCCGCCAACGTCGGAGTGGGATTCATCGCCCGCTCCAATATCGAGGAAGACATCCGTGCCAAGGCCCTGGTTGCGATCACGCTTGCCGACGCGCAAATCCGGCGCGACCTCGCACTCGTTTTCCGCAAAGACAAGTCCCTCAGTCGCGCCGCCAAGACTTTCATGGACATCGCGGTGAGGGAAAAGAATTTTTCCACGGCCGGAGCCGGGAAGCGATCCAAATGATGAGGCTTGCCCGGATTATTCCTTTCGTCTTCCTTCTTGTCTCGGCCCTCGTTCCGGCCCGCGTTGCAGCCCGCGTTGCAGATAGTCCAGCCCAGAAGCAGTCCGCCCGAGGCAGCGGCCAAACTGCGTCAGCCGCCGCCAACAAGCTCATCGCGCTAAGAGTTACCGGCACGACCCGCTACTCCGACAAAGAGATTCTTGCCGCAAGCGGCCTGCAGATCGGTCAGCCCGCCGCGGACGGCGATTTTAAAGAGGCGGTGCAGATCCTGGGTGAATCGGGCCTTTTCAGCCAAGTCGCCTATTCGTATTCGTCTACAAGCAGTGCCGGAGTGAAACTCGAACTGCAGCTCGCCGATACCGACAAGAGCAAGCTGGTTCCCGCGCGCTTCGAAAACTTCGCCTGGTTCACCGACGACGTACTGCTCGCCGCCGTGCGGCATCGCGTTCCGCTGTTCCAGCAGTTGCTGCCGCTGGCAGGTAATCTTCCGGACCGGGTCTCCGAAGCGCTGCAAGTCATCCTCACCGAGAAACACTTTCCCGGCCGAGTAGATTTTCTGCGCGAGGGAGACGAGTCGGGTGGCGCGCTAAAAGCAATCGTCTACCGCGTCGAGGAAGTCAGCATACGAATTCGCGGTGTCGAATTCCCGGGAGCCTCGCCCGAGCAGACAGCTTTGCTTACAACCGCAGCGAAACGCCTGACGGGAGCCGAATACGGCCGCTCCGCACTCGCCGCCGCCGCTAAATTCGATCTGCTGCCGGTATACCTGCAGCGAGGATATTTGAAGGCTGTATTTGCGCCATCTGACGCGCGTGTATTGCCTCAAGCCGCTCCTCAACCTGCTCCAGCCAACGACACGCAAGAATCCGCCGAAATTCAGGTCGATGCCATCGTGCCGGTGACCCCAGGCAAAGTGTATGCAACGTCAAGCGTCGACTGGAAGGGCAACTCTACCATCTCGACCACCGAAGTCGCACTTTTAATCCACCTGCCTCCCGGCCAGCCTGCCGACGCCGTGCGTCTTCTCCGCGACCTGGAGAATGTGGGAAAGTTTTACCGCAGCCGCGGCTATATGACGGTTCAGATCAAGTCCGACGCCCAGTTCGACGACGAACAAAGCACAGTCCACTACGACATGAACATCGTCGAAGGCGGCCTCTACAAGATGGGAGAATTGGAGATCCTCGGACTCGACACCCAGGCCAAAGCTCGAATGGTGGAGGCCTGGGCTTTGCGCGAAGGTCAGCCTTACAACGCCGACTATCCCAAGAAATTTCTCGCCGATACGGACAAGCTCCTTCCCCGCGGCGTGCAATGGGCCGTCACCACTCATGAAACGCTGGACGCGAAGGACAAGACCGTGGACGTGGAGATCCATTTCAAGCAGCAGTAGCGGCGAAAACCGGCGGTTGTAAGTGTTTCTCTAATCGGAAATTTGCGCAAGAATTTTGATATTGACATGATGATGGTGCGAGATGGCGCTGCGATTATGATTGTGGGATCATAGTTGTAAGATAAAGGTTAATCCACTTTTGAACCCTCACCCATTTCACAGGAGAAGAAAGCAAAATGAAGGCTAATCGAATTGCGGCTGCGGTTCTTGGGATGCAAATGTTGGTTGGGCTGGTGGCGGTTCCGGCGCTCGCTGCCGGCAAGACTCAGACGATGACCGGCGAAGTCAGCGATGCCATGTGCGGCGCGAAACATGAAATGCCCGGCAACGCCGCGGCGTGCACCCGCGGCTGCATACAGCATGGATCGCAGTACGCGCTCGTGGTCGGAGACAAAGTCTATACCCTGGCAACCTCGGATAAGGCCGCTCTCGATAAGCTGAACGATCTGGCGGGAGCGAAAGCAAAGGTGACCGGGGAAGTGGATGGCACCACCATCACGGTAAAGTCTGTGGCCGCGGGCTCGTAACAGAGTAAGTGGCGCGACGGGCGTCCTCGCCGTCCTGCCCGGGCAGCAGCATCGCGGCCGGGCGGCATGCCCGGCTCTCTACGAACGGATTAGGCGCCAATAAAAAACCGGCGGTTAGCCCGCCGGTTTTTTTATTGTCTCCACAATTCCCGTTACTGTTGTTGGGTCTGGCTCTGACTATCATCGCGGCGCTTTAGCGTCGGGCGATCGTCGTCGCTGCTATCCGTGCTGCTACCAGTCTTGTCGCTGGTTGAAGTGCGGCGCAGGCTGGGCTTGCTCGAGTCCTTCTCGTCCATGACCTTGTGCCGGTTTTCAATGGTGGCCAGCCGCGACTTCACATCGTCAAACTCTGAGGTAGTGACGATGTACTGCGGCTTCGCCGGAAGAATGGTCGCGATCTCCTTTTGCGACGCCGCAATGCGGTCCGGCGTCTGCGGGTGCGAAGCGAAGGCTTTGGAGATCGTGCCCGGCTTCTTCTTCTCTTTCGCCTGAATCTTTTCGAAGAAACTGATGAAAGCCTGGGGATCGTATCCCGTCTTATACATGTATTGCAGCCCGAGGTAATCCGCTTCCGCTTCGAAATTGCGCTGGAACTTCATGAACGTGAGCGGCAAGCCCAGTCCGGCTGCTTCGTAGATTCCATAGCCTATGCCGCCTCCGACGAAGATTAGGGGAATGGTTGCGATTTGCGCAATATTCGCGCGCGTCATCTGACGCATCCCGTGGCGCGCGCAAACGTGCGAAATCTCATGCGCCATCACCCCAGCCAATTCCGCCTCTTCGTCCGCCGCCAGAATCAAGCCGGAGTTCACATAGAAAAATCCACCGGGGAGCGCAAATGCGTTTACTTCATCGGAATCGATGACCTTGATCGTGAACGGCACCTGGGCATCGGAATTGCGCACCAGATTCTGGCCAATACGATTGACGTATTCGTTCACCACCGGGTCCTGAACCAGCTTCACGGTGCTCTCGACCTGCATCGCGTATTGCTTGCCCATTCTGATTTCGGTTTCGAGCGAGTACCAGTCGCCCAATCCGCGCCCGCCGATCTTGCGATTGCCGATGGCATCGACATCGTCCTCACCGCCATCGTGCTTGACCTTGCTGTCGGGCGGCTCCTGGATGGGAGGCGGGCCGCTGGGAGTAGGAGCAGCATCGGTGTCAGTGCTCGAAGGCGAAGAAGAATCCCCCGGTGCATTCTGCGGTGGCGCCGGCGTCGCGCCCGTCGTTGGCTGCGGCGGCTGCGGGCTCTGATCCTTGGATGGTGTTTGGGCTGGAGCTTGGGATGTTTGCGTCTGCGATGCCTGCGGCTGCGCGTTTGGCGTCTGGGAAGTTTGATCCTGCGCCAGGGCGGCGACTGCCATTAGCGCTAATAAACTCACGGAGATCAGCAATTTACGGAACGACATTTGGACACCCCGCAGAAACCCATTCGGCTACCACGATTATACTCCCGATAGCAAGTCGGGCTGACAGACTTTCTCACTCAGTTGGACGCCACCTTGCCCCGGAAAGTTACCAGCTATTTTCACGTATCTATGCACACATGGCGGCCGACGCTCCGCTGGAAGCCGCCTGGCACCCTTTTCGTGTCTCCCTTGCCGCCGCCGAACTGTCGCAGTTATACGTTCTCCGGTAGACGCACTCGGCCGTACGGGATGCGTCCTCCGGTATACTAGGGCGCGATTTCGAAACACGATTTTCGGAAAGAGGTACCGAACATGTTGAGCCGTCGCAACTTCCTGTCGTCATCTTTTGCCTCATCCCTGGCCGTGGGCGCCGGCCTAGCTGCGCCCGGAAACGCCTGGCGCGGAAACCTATGGGCACAGCTCGAATCGCTACCCTCGAAACTGCCCGACCGCTCCCTTTTCGACCAGAACGAAGACGCCTACTGGCGCGAACTGCGCCAGCAGTTTCTGATTCCCGCCGACGAGATCTACCTGAATAACGGAACCGTGGGATCGAGCCCCGCGCCCGTGCTCCGCGCGGTGTTTGAAGGCTATGAGAAGTGCGAGCAGCTCAACGAGACCGATCCCGAGGATTACCCCATCTGGGGATACGCCGCCTGGAACGAGTTTCGCGATCCGCTGGCGGCCTTCGTAGGCTGCAACCGCGACGAGATCGCGCTGCTAAGAAATGCCACCGAAGCTAACAGCTACATCGCCAACGGCATCGATCTGAAGCCCGGCGACGAAGTGCTCATGACCGACCAGGAGCATCCCGGAGGCGAGCACCCGTGGAATCTGCGGGCCAAGCGTTACGGAATCATAGTCAAGAAGATCACGCTGCCGAAGCCGATCATCAATCGCGATCAAGTATTGAATCTCGTCAGCGCCTACATCACCGCGCGCACCCGGGTCTTATTTTTTAGCCACATCCCGACGGTTACCGGAGTGGTGCTTCCCGCTAAAGAACTTTGCGCTCTCGCCCGGGGTAAAGGGGTGATTTCAGCGGTCGATGGAGCGCACGTTCCGGGAATGAAGCGCCTGAATCTGCATGATCTGGGCTGCGATATGTATTCCTCAAGCCCGCACAAGTGGCTGCAGGCGCCCAAAGGCACGGGATTTCTCTACGTGCGCGACGAAATGATCGACCGTCTGTGGAACACAATCGCAACCGAAGGCTGGGACGACGTAAAGATCCGCGCCGAACGCTTCCAGCGCATCGGCAGTTCCAACGTCCCCGCTCTGTGGGGATTGCGCGCCTCGATTCAACTGGCCAACGACATCGGAATGGACCGCATCGAACGCCGTCACCGCCAGCTCAGCGACTACATGCTGAATGCCATGATCAAACGTGGCGCGCAATCGTGGACGTCCCCGGACCCCTCGATGCGTTGCGCAATCGCCACGGTGAATGTGCCGCCGATTGTTCGTATGGATCTCGAAAACTGGCTATGGAAAGAAAAGAAAATCCGCATCCGCGGAGGCGATCCGCACAAGCTGCGGCTGTCCACTCCTTACTACTTGTCGAAGCAAGACATCGACCGGTTCCTGGACGCCTTCGACGAGTACAAGATGTCGAAGGGGTAGCTCGCGTGGAGACAGCTCGTACGGACACCGGCTGGCCAATATAGCGCCGGGAACTCCTTACGTGAGGTGATTTGGGTATGGGTGGAGTCCGAAGAGCCCATCGGCGTCGGAGGCGCGGGATGACTAGACTGGTTCGCTGGTGTCTTGCTGTTGGCGGTGTTCTGCTTGCTGCTTGCGCTATCGTTCAAGCACAGGAAGCGCAAGTCACCATCCTCGGAAACGGAATTGTTAAGGCCGGTGAGAGTGTTGATCTTACGTTGACGCTGGAAAACGCCTCGAATTTCGAGGGTTCACTCAGCGTAATCTTCAGGTCACCCGGCAGCCCCAATGTATTAGGCGCTGGAGGTACGGCGAAACCTGGCGAACGCGTCTATCATTTAAAGGTTTCTACGCCCCAGGCGGCTCGGGGTGGTGTTTATGCGCTTGCGGAGGTCCAGTTCTGGGATGGCGCGGCTTGGGTAGATCTCCCGCATAAAAAAGATGCATCCATTACCGTAATTGCGAATCCCGGCCTTGTCTATCCAACCGGCGCTGAGGTGCAGGTCAACCCTTCGCAGATTCAGTTCCTCCGGAGCGCGGCAATACGACCTTGGCGCGTTTTAGAATTTCGAGCGTTTCTAACGTAAGGTGGGGCAATCCAAACATGCCAAGGCCGACGAGGTATATGTCAGCATCACATGACCCAGCAGTCATTGAAAGCACTCCTCCTCACGGCGTGAAATTATTGCATCTTTAGGCGGTTGAAGCCAATGGATAAAGTCGGCTGGCCGGAACCTGTTTCCCCAGCGACACACGCGGGGTAAAGCCCGACGCGGGTGTTAAAGGCTTAATGTAAAGCTCTGACGCTAGTCGAAATCCCTCGCTCATTGGGACAGAACCACTCTAGCGATATGTGGGCATTTTGATGTTGGCTTTTGCATCTTGCCACAAAATCGCATTCAGCTTCGTGGCATCGGCTGCATCGGGCTTCGAGAAATTCATCTGCGAGGATTCTTTCGCTCCAGCTGCACTCTTTTCGTTCACCTTATAGATCAGGCCGCTGCGCAGATTGCTGTCATCAACCTGATACGGCGATTGCGTTCCCGGGCCGGAGAACAGCGGCGCCATCAGTGGCGCGTGCGCGTCGAACAGGTTCATCGGAGGAAGTCCGATCAGGGCTTCCATAGTGCGGATCATGCTGACGGTGGTGTAAAAGTGATGATCGACAAACGTCTGCGGCGTGTGCGGCGCATACTTGCTGATCGCCAATGCGATCGAGCGATGCGCATCGACGTGATCGGCGCCGTTCTGCGCATCGTCTTCTACAACGAAGATCGCGGTGTCGTCCCAGTAAGGACTATGCGAAACGGCATCGACGACCCGGCCGAGCGCCAAATCGTTATCGGCAACCGAGGCTTGCGGCGTGGGCTTGCCGGGGCGCGTGCCGCCGGTGTGGTCGTCGGGCAGATACAGCAACGTGAACTGCGGAAGTTCTTTTGCGGTTCCTTTCGCTTTCGCGAACTCATCGAACTCGCGCAGGAATTCGTCGGCGCGCAGCTGATCGGGATAATCGGTTTCGAAATCTGGAAAGTTCGGATCGTAGTGGCCGCGCAACGCTGCTTTCCCCGGCCGCACCTCCTTGAACAGCGGAAACGCCCATGGCCATGGACTCGGCGCTCCGCGCGGATTTCCAAGGTTGTCGGGCAACGGCTCGCCTTTCTTGACATTGGCATTCGGACACGGAGCCGAGTGCGGCGGCGGCGAGCTTTGCATCGATGATTGCGCCTTCTCGTCGCGGCACCACACCGCCTCGACGAATTCGCCATAAATGCGGTATGTCAGTCCGCTCCGCGCAAGATTGTCCCAAAGGAAGCCGGTACCGGGATCGTCGATATCAGGAATTCCGCGGTCCAAGGGCAGAACATCGGCCACGGCGCCGCCGAAATCATAAGTTCGCTCTTTGCCGCGATAGGCGATGGGCCAGGTCTTTTCGTTGTAGTCGCTCGTGGTAGCAGCAGTTGACCAGAGGTGCCCGTCGCCGGAGACCTCCCCGCTGTCGTAAAAGTTGTCGAGCACGCCGAATTGCAGCGCGAGCTTATGCTCGTTCGGAGTGATTTCGGAGCCGTACATAGTGAGTGAAGAATCGCCGTCGCCGACCGGCCGATTGCCGAAGGAAAGATCGCCCAGGATCTGATCGTAGGTACGATTTTCTTTTAGAACGTAAATCACGTGGCGGATGGGGTTTGTTCCGCTTACAAATTCAAATTTGCCTCCGTCGGAGCGGACGAGATTGTCTTCTTCGAACTGCCGCGTATAGGCGGCTAGATTCTCGTCGATGTTGGCGAGGCTGAGGCGTTGGATAGAGCCGCCGATGAGAGTTGCGATGTAAGGGTTCCGGCGATGGTAAGGCCCAAGCTGGAGCCGAGCTGCCGTGTTGTTCGGTCCGCTGCCCTCGCCTTTGGCGGTGGCGATGAGCAGGTCGTTGCCCGCGATGGCGAGGGCGCTCGGATACCACTCGGTGGGGATGAAACCCAGGAAAGGATCGAACTTCGGGGATTCTGTCGGCTTCGGGCGCTGCTCGTCGCGGAGATCAAAAACCGCGACAGCGTCGAGCGCGGCCAGAGCAACGTACAAGCGCTTCCCATCGGGCGAGAGAGCAAGGGCCTGCGGAACGTCACCCGTCCGAGTCCAATGGTCAGCCACTCCGTAAATGCGTGAGATCGGGGCATGGTCAAAATCAACCAGGTCGACGGAGACCACGACATCGGCATTGCTCATCGCGACGTAGAGCAAGTCCTCGTTCCGGCTTAGCAGCATCGTGGTGGGATGCGAACCAGGTGCGATGGGGTCGGTGGGCTTGAAGAGTTTAATCCAGCGCGCGACCGTGCCGGTCACAAGATTCAACTCGGCCACGGCAGAGTCGTTCCACAGGCTGACCCACGCTTTGGTTCCAGCTTTGTTGGCGACGACCGTGTACGGATATGCGCTGGGAATATAGGGGCTGCGGCTTAGATCAAATGACTTCTGTATCTTTTCAGAGTCGACGTCGAGCAGCACAACATTGTCCGAAAGATTATTGGCAATGATCAAGCGGTCGCCTTTCACGCCGGGCAACATTGCGAATCCAGCCGGATATGGCAGCGCGGTTCCGTCAGGAGTCTTGCGCAAGCCGAATGCCACCTGTTTATCTTCGGCGATCTTCTGCGGTGCGATCTTGATGAAGCGCTCGGGGGTGACTTGTCCGTCCGCGAATTTGTACACAGCGACGCCGTTGCCCGCGCTCTTCGGCTTCTCGCCCGTGGGGTCGGTAATCGAACCCATCGAAGCATAGAGATGCTTGCCATCGCCGGAGAAGGCGAGGCCTGTGAAATAGCTCTGGCGACCATCTTCACCCAGGCGGTCGTCGGGAAAATCCTGCAGTCGATTATTGCTGAGATCGAGAATTGCGATCGACTGACGCGCGCCGCTTTCCTGCGTGCCGTATCCCTGATTGAGCAGTGCAGCATAACGGCCGTCGGGGCTGAGGGCGATGGTTGCAGGAAAGCCATTAGTGCGCGCCAGATATCCGGGAACGGGAAGCGTCAGGCTCTTGCCAGTCGGAAGATTGATGCGACGCGAGCGGTCGGCGGCGCGAGCCACCAGGAACACGACCAGCAGCGAGGAAAGAGCGAAGAGGAAGACAATGGCAATCTTTTTCACGGATTTCTTCACGAACGTGCCCTAGGGAGGGTTTTACCATTCCGGGCGTGCGGGGGGCAAACGCGGGCTCGCTATAAACTCAAAACCATTACTTCGTCCCCACCAAATGCACCTCAGCAACCGGCTCCCCGGAGTGGGACTTCTTCACGCCCATCAACTCCACTGCTTTCGCGGCAATGTGCTCGGCGGAAACTTCGAACTCTTTGATCAGCTCCCATGGAGCGCCGGAGTCTCCGAAGCGGTCTTTGACTCCGATGGCGCCGGTGATGACGGGGATGCCGTAGAGCGTGGGCGATTGCGTGATGGCGCTCGCGACCGGCCAGGCCAGCGCGCCGATCTGGTGCTCTTCGGCGGTCAGAACGACGCTGGTATCGCGGGCGGCGCGCACGATGGCTTCGGTGTCGAGCGGCTTGAGCGTGTGCACATTGAGGATGCGGGTCTCGTAGCCAAAGTCGGATTTCAGAATCCAAGCCGCGCGCATGGCTTCGGGCACCATCGGGCCGCAGGCGATGATGGTGAGGTCTTCACATTCGTCGCGATATTCGGATTCCAGTTTCGTTTCGAACGCGTCAATAAAGTTCGCCGCTTCGCCGCGCAGTCGAATCACGTTGGCTTTGCCGAAGACGAACGGCGTTTTCTCGTCGGTAACGATCGGCGTCGCTTCGCGTGCAAAGCGGATGTACTTCGGGCCGACGTGCTGGAGCAACAAGTAGTCGGTAGCCTTGCGAGTTTCGACGATGTCGCAGGGCACCACCACGTTCATGTTGGGCAGTCCGCACATGGCGAACAGGTCTTCGAGCGCCTGGTGCGTGGCGCCGTCGGGGCCGACGCTGACGCCGCCGTGAGCGCCCGCGATCAGAACGTTGAAATTGCCGTAGCAGATCGAAGTCCGAATCTGATCGAGGTTGCGCGCGGCGGCAAAGGTCGCGTAGGTGCCGAACACGGGGAGCTTCCCTTCTCTGGCGAGGCCGGCGGCGGCGGAAGTGGCGGACTGCTCGGCGATGCCCATGCTGATCCAGCGCGCCTTGCGCTCGGGCTTGCCGGCGTAGAACTCGCTGATAGTGATGGAACCGGAAATATCCAGGCCGAAGCAGACTACCCGAGGATCGTCGCCATTCGCCGCAAGCGACTGCCCGAAACCGAGGCGCGTTGGTTTCATTTGCACCTTCATGTTTTCGGCGGCGTTCCACCAGTAGTTGCGGTGAAACTTTGGCATCTTGGCGTCCAGTTTGCGCTCGACCTCGGCTTGATATTGCCGGGCGTGGGCGAAAAGTTGCTCGACGGGAATCTGGCCTGCTTCATCTACGCCGAGTTCCGTCAGCGCTTTATTTAATTCTTCGACGCTGGGCGCTTTGCCATGCCATCCCGCAACATTCTCCATGAAGCTCACGCCTTTGCCTTTGACGGTGTCGGCGATGATGACGGTCGGCTTGCCGGAGCCGGCTTTCGCTTTGGCATTCTCCAGCGCTTCGACGACCTGCTTCATGTCGTGTCCATCGATGGTGACGACATCCCAACCAAAGCTGCGATATTTTTCTTCGAGCGGCTCGACGTTCATCACGTCTTTCACCCAGCCGTCGATCTGCAGGCGATTGCGGTCGATGATCCCGATCAGATTATCGAGCTTGAAATGGCCCGCTTCCATTGCAGCTTCCCAAATCTGACCTTCCTGTTGCTCGCCGTCTCCCATGATGCAGAAGACGTGGTGATTTTTCTGATCCAGCCTGGCAGCGAGCGCCATGCCCACGGCGATGCTCAAACCCTGGCCGAGCGATCCGGTAGAGACCTCGACTCCGGGCAGCTTCAGCCAGTGCGGGTGCCCCTGAAATGGCGAATACAGCTTGCGCAGCAGCGCGACATCCTCTTTCGGACAGAAGCCCGCGAAGGCGAGGCCGAGGTAGAGACTCGGCGCTTTGTGTCCCGTCGACCAGACGATGCGATCGCGGTCAGGCCAGTTGGGATTCTTGGGATCGTGATTGGCCACGCGAAGGTAGAGCGCCGCCGTGATGTCCATGATGGAAAGCGTGCCGCCGGCGTGTCCGGAGGTGGCTGCGCACAAGGCAGCAAGGTCGTAGCCGCGCATCAATGCAGCCTGCTGCTTCAGTTCGTTAATGCTGTAGGAACGCAGAACTTCGCCGGTGACTGAATTCTGAATAGGCATGGGGTGGCTCCTTCGCTTACGCCGCGCGTTGGACGACAATCTGGGCAGGGCGGGAAACGGCGCATAAGCTTACAGGTTGAGCCTAATCAGCCCTGTCGCAGCGTTCAGTGAGCCGGGTCACAGGGGGGTGTGACGCTAACCCCGAAATGAAATACACCTTGTCATCAAAACTAACTAGAACTAACTATAG
>JBEKXC010000116.1:0-14664 GCA_049512435.1 Terriglobales bacterium
GGAGGGGACTACAAGAATCCCGAGCGCGCTGAGCGTGCTGCCGCCTACTCCAACGACCGCGGAAAGACGTGGCGTTTAGCGGGTCAGCAGCCTGGAGGTTATCGTTCCTCTGTCCGCATATCATCCGGCACCGCTTTTGCAGTAGGGCCGAATGGTGAAGATGTCAGCCTCGACTATGGCGCTAATTGGAAGTTTGCGGACACTCTGAATCTCAATGCAGCCGCGATCACGTCCAACAGCATCGGATGGGCAGTCGGCCCCGGAGGGACATTCAAGCGCTTCCAGATGCGGGCTCTGGACTTGGTCCACCGTCATGATCTGGGAGTACAAAGGATCTTTAATTAGAAGTGGACGCTTACCGCACTTCAATCGACACCAATTCGCCTTGGTTTTTCCCCAGCGCCCGATAGTTCACCGACACGAGGCGGTTCTTCCATTCGCAGGAAAACTGGTCTTCCCCAATTACCACCAACGATTTGTAATCTGAAGCGTGCATTTTGTAAGTCGTCATGCCGCTCAGAATCGTAACCGTAGCTTCGGGAGGTTTTGAGCAATCACTGCTCACGATCTTGCCTTTCAGAAACTGCACTGGCCCGGTCCGACCGGGCTTGGCCGTCGCCGGTTTCGGTATCGCGTCCGCATCATCATCCTGATCTTGTGCTGCGCTCGCCACCTTCGCGGGCGGGCTCGTCCCGGCCGAAGGACTGCTCGCTGCGCCCGCTGGCGCCTCGCTTTCCCCTGCTCGCTGCGGACGCACTCCATACTTCTGCAACGTTTCCAAATCGCCCAGTTGCTGTTTTGCCGCCGCGGCCGCCGCCCGGTCCGGTCCCTCTTTCAACCGCGTAAACACTTCCCGCGCCAGATCCCACTTCTTCCCCGCAACATAAATCTGTCCCAGGTTGAACTGGTACTCAAGATTCCGCGGCGACAAAGCGATCGCCTGCCGTTGCGCCTCCAGCGCCGAGTTGATTCCTCCGCCTTCCACACGAGCCATTCCCAGCATGTTATAAGCGTCGGCTAAGTCCGGATACCAATCCGCTACCGCCCGCAGATCCTGCATCATGTTCGCCAGTCCCTGCATCTCCTGCCGCAAAAACTGCGCCTTCCGATACTTCAGCGCCGCGCGGTAATACCAAATCCATGGATCCTGCGGATTCAGGTCCGTTGCCTTCTCCAGTTCGTCGGCGGCCGCATCGAATTTCTGCTGGCGAATATCGTCCCAAGCCAGCCCGCGACGCGCCGCTTCATTATCCTTCGGATCCGCCGTCAATTGCTGCAAATCGTGCAGCGCCTGATCGCGGCGCTCCGGAATGCGCGCCATCACGTCGTCAATCATCGCTCGCGCTTCCTCCTCCTTAACCGGACTGACGGCCATCCCAATGTCGTCCGCGACGAACGGAGTTGCAAAATGGTTCGGCTGCGGAATGTCCACCGGGTCTGCATTCGGCTTCTTCGACTGATCGAGCGCAATGCCTAACCCGCTCTGCGTCTTGAAATAAGCCTTCACCGTCTCTTCCATTTGCGCCGGCGTCATATCGAACGCCTGCACCATCGCCTTGTCTACCGGCATTTTCTGATTCTGCACTAAGTCGAAGTAAGTCCCCACTTCTGGCATCTTGTTTTTGTTCACCAGATAATGGACGACCATCCAAGCCTGCGCATAGTAAAGCGTGTTGTGCGTTCCCTCACGCGTCCCCGACTCATCGTGCTTCATCGTGAACAGGTCCACCATCGATATCCATACTGGGGAACTAACTAGTTGCGTCAGCGACTGCGGCACATTGGGGTCCCGCCACTTAAACTCGAAAATGTCCTCGTGCCACTCCGGTTGCAGTTCCGGATCGCCGCCAATGTTCACTTCCTTGCCGACATCGATCGACCCAAAGTATTCCGCCAGCCCTTCGTCAAACCAGCCCTGCACTGGAGGATAGTTGTAATTCAAAAGATAATGGGCCAGCGAATGCGCCACCGAGCGCCATGGATCGATCTCAAACAGGTTCAGGACGATATAAATCCGATCGCTCCCGGGCACATAAAACCCACCCGCCATACTCTGCTTGGCCGGAGCAACCAAGCCATATTGCTTGTCGCTCTTAAGCGCGATGACGGTGATCGGCACCGACATTTTCAGCTTGTCTTTCAGTATCAGCTGTCCAAAAACCGCGCGCATCTGCTCCATCCGCAAAGCAACTTCCCGTCCACGCTTGTCGCCCGCATCGGTAATCACAGAAAAATGTGCCGAATGCACTTCGATCCACTTGGACTCATCCTTGGCCAATGCAAAAGGCGAGAAAACACCCGCGATCAGCAGACTCAAAATAACGGTGCCGATACCAGCCCTGCGCCTCACGGTAGATTCCTTCCCCAAAAATGCTAGCACGCCACGCAGCGCGCGGCTTAATGATGAAGAGACGGGCGTCCCTTCGCCAAGCTCAGGGCAGGCTCTCGAAGGTCGCCTTTCACCTTGGCCCTATCCCCGCTCGCACGTTACACTCTCGACCGTGAGTTCGCCATCTTCTTCCCGTCTCGCCTGGATCGACTGGATGCGCGGCCTGGCCTGCGTCCTGATGTTCCAGACGCACTGTTACGACGCCTGGCTTGGCGGCGTTGCCCGCAACACGAACTTCCTCAAAGGATCGCAAATCCTCGGCACCTTGCCGGCGCCCCTCTTTCTTTTTCTAGCCGGAATCTCCTTCGCACTGGTCACCGACAAACTCATTCGCAAGAATCTGAGCGCCGCCGAGATCACCCGCACCATGGCCCGTAGAGGCGCAGAAATCTTCGCCTTCGGACTCCTTTTCCGTCTGCAGGAATTTCTCATCGCCTGGGGATGGGCTCCATGGTCCGACTTACTCCGAGTGGACGTGCTGAACATCATCGGCTTATCGATGATACTGATGGCCCTAACCTGCGGCATCACTCTGACCATTTGGAGAAAGACCCATGCGCCGCAGCAGGAAGTGCTTCCGAATGATCCGTATCAGGGTATGCCTTCAGGCATAACACAAAGCACCGAAAAGGAGACTGGCTTTAGCCGCTGGCGGCTTGCGTTAATATCGACCTCGATTGCTGTCACCGCCCTGATTGCCTTACTAACTCCACCCCTCTATACAACCTGGCGACCAACCTGGCTGCCTTGGTGGCTGCAGTCCTACATTAACGGATGCCATAACCTGGGCGCCCCGCAGCCTTGGCTCTTCCCGCTCTTCCCTTGGGCTGCCTTTGCGTTCGCCGGCCTGGCGAGCGGTTTCATTCTTTTCAGCGACCAGGCTCACAACCAGATGGCCACAACTCTAGCCCTGTTTTCGGGCGTAGGAATCGTAGCAATCCTAACCGCACGCCAACTCGACCACTCTTCCTTCTATCTTTACTCCACCTATGATTACTGGCACACCAGCCCCAACTTCCTAATGATGCGCATAGGTCTGTTGTTAGTGATCGCCTTCCTGACTTATGCCTGGTGTCGCTGGGGGCTCGCAACTCGTGGCTTCAGCCCACTAATTCAACTCGGCCAAACGTCTCTGCTCGTGTACTGGGTCCACATAGAATTCGTATACGGACGCTTTTCCTTGCTACCCAAAAGAGCCGAATCCATTCCCGCCGCCTCCCGAGGATTGCTGGAGATATTTCTGTTCATGCTGATCCTCTCCCTCCTTCGCACAAGAATCGACTGGAAAAGCATTGACTGGAAAAAGATAACGAGGAGGGTCCAGCCCGCATAGGCTCGGGTGAGGATAGGCTCCGCTCGCTTGGGAGTGGGTTCGCCCCGTCCTTCTCTTCACGTTGACAACTGCAAAATCGCATTCCCCATCAGCTTCAGTCCCACTTCCCAATTCCGACGCGCACTGGTCTCGTCGTTTCCGTAGCCACTCACATACAAAGTGAAGTAAAATCCCTCCCGGACGCTGCTGTCCTGTCCGTAGTAACAGCGCCGGAGGCACACCTCCGCCGTCGAGGAAGTCTCAGGCGCCCGCCGGAGCAACGCAACCAGTTTCCTGGCGAACTGTTCGTGAGCGGACAGAGATTGTCGTAACAAAGATTGACGCGCATCAATCTCCGCAAACACCGCGTCCACATAACTCACAAACTTATGCGACGCATCGTAAATTGCTTCCTCGGCATTCAGTTCTCTCGTCACCCAGGCGTCGCACTTCGCCGTCTCCACCATGCTCCGCGTCGAGTTCACCGTCCGAAGAAATTCGCCCAGTTCGGGAAGTCTTTCTGCCTCCTCGATCCTCGCCAACAACTCCGGACACCGTTTCAAGTCCACATAAGCAAGCTTCCCCGTCGGGTCTTTCCATGGAAAATCCAGCACCGGGTCTTCCCGTCCCAGCTCGATCGAGAATTCAGCATCCATCAGAACCTCGTCGATTAGCAGGTCACGGATTAAAACCTGCGCAGGAAGTTCACGATCTCACGCTCCGCCCAATAACCGTCGTCATAACGACCACCGCCATCCCCGTCATTCCCCACTACAGCCGCCGATCTGCGCGCAGTGACGTCAGGTACTCCAATGAACGCGCAGTGCCCGCCATCCTTGGTCTCGACAAAAGTGATGTTGTGGTTCGAAGAAATCTTTTGCCGCGTCTTCGCCGTGATGCGAATGAACGGATCATTCGCGGCGTACAAAATCAGTGCCGGCACGCCGATCCGCGCGACTGTGTGGGCCGCGGAAGCGCGGTCATAGTAATCGTCGACGCCGCTGAAGCCGCAATAGTATGCCGTAATCTTGTCATCAAACTCGCGCAGGCTCCGGATGCCATGCAGTCGGCTAACGTCGAAGCGGCCGGGAAAAAGCCGCGCCTTCTGCAACATTCGCCGGCGAAGCGCCCACAAGAAATACTTTTCGTAAATCCGGTTCGACGGGTCGTGCAGCGCATCCGCCGACACGGCCAGATCAATCGCCGGACAACACGCCGCGACCGCGCGAAACTGCGGTGGCGGTTGCGGGCCCCACTCGCCCGCCAACTTCAGCACGATGTTGCCGCCCATCGAGAAACCAACTAGCGCCAGGCGCGAAACGCCGTCGCGCGCGATGACCTCCCGTGCCACCGCCGCGACGTCACTCGACAGCCCCGAGTGATAGAGCACCGGGGCGAGCGCGTCCGTGCCTCCACAGTTGCGCTGGTTGTAGCGGATCACATTCATTCCAGCGGCGAGCCCTTTCTTCGTGATCCCGAGCATGTACTGCGAGTCGCTCGACCCCTCGAGCCCATGCACAATAATGACGGTCAGCGCGTACGCTCGACTCGCTTGCCAGTGGCAGTGGCAAAGCACTTTGACGCCGGGCTCGACTTCGACCAGCCGCTCCTCGGGCGCTGGCAGATGAAAACGTCGCGGGATTAAAAAGCTGGCCACAGTCTGCACATGCCCGCCGCTTAACCAACGGCGCGGCGTGAAAGGACGTGTCTCGACGTTGTTTTGCGAATTGCCGGTTTGCGGAGTACCCACACTTTGATTTTAAATAGAAGACAGCAATTTTCGTCGTTGGAGTTTTCTTCATGCCCATCTTCGAGTACGTCTGCAAGGACTGCCAGTACGAGTTCGAGGCGCTGATCTTCGGCAAACAGAAGGCAGAGTGCCCGAAATGCCAGAGCAAGAAACTGGAGCCGCAACTCTCCGTGTTCGCCGTGTCGGCGAAGAGCGGGGTGGCTTCGCAGCCGTCGCTGTCGGCAGGATCTTGCGGATCATGCGGCGATCCCCGAGGGCCGGGGGCTTGCTCGCTGAAGGACTTCGACTAGTTTTGGTTTCGACCTTATTTCCCCAACTATTCCCGCGCTAAAGCAACGTAACTTCGGGAACTCCCTGGCGTGTGACCGATGTGACGTTTCGCTTTGGCGCGTTCATGGTTATGATGCGCTTGAATCGTTGATCGGAACCGCGGAGCGGAACGGATCGGCGAAGCCTCCCAAGAGTTTTTAAGATGGTGGGAACCGGATAAACAGCGATCAAACGCCGAACGGCACCGATCGGTCAACTAACGTGGATTCACGTGACCGGTTCCCACTTTTGTTTCTTCGGTTTTCTCAGTAAGAAATCGGGCAAACACTTCGTTCGACAAGAGACGGCCGCGCGCGGTGAGGCGCAGGGTAGCGCCTTGCTGTTCGAGCAGGCCATCCTGCACGCACTCCTGGATCGCGGATTCCCAGACCCCAACCGTTTCTAGCCCGAATTCTGTGCGTAGACCATCGAGATCGATACCGCGATTGAGGCGCAGACCGAGGAAGAAAGTTTCTTCGATCGCTGCCTGCGTGGAGACCGGCGTCACCGTACGCGGCACGCGATTCATGTAGGCATCGAGCGAGTCGGGAGCTGCGAAGCGGACAGCCCGATGACTGTCGGCAACTGCCGAGCCGGCTTGGCCCCTTCGGCTTGGCTCAGGGCAGGCTCGCGAGGGCGCCCGTCCCCACATGAGCTCCAGCATCGAGTGCGCATCGACGCCGAACCCTAGATAGGGCTGGCGCGTCCAATATTTCAAGTTATGGCGCGACTCGTTACTTCGTAACTCGCCGTTTTGTGAAGGCGATGCGGTACGGGCAAAGTTGGAAATTTCGTACTGCGCGATGTCGTTGGCGGCTAGTATCTCGCATGCCTGCTGATAGAAATCCGCGGCCACGTCGTCGTCGGGGACAAAGTGGGCGTGATAACGGGCGCCTCCGGCAATCAGTTCCCTGCCCAGGCGTGAATCCTCGTCCACTTCGAGCATGTAAACGCTCACGTGCGGAACACCCGCGGCAATCGTCTCCGACACGGAATAGGCCCAGCTTTCCGCCGTCTGGTGCGGCAAGCCGGCAATCAGGTCGAGGCTGATGTTGTTTAACCCGGCCTCCCGCAGGCGAGCAATCTCCTCGAGAACGGTCGAGCGCTTGTGCAATCGTCCCACAGACTGCGCTTCCTGATCGACGAAGGACTGTACTCCCAGGCTCACGCGGTTAACTCCGCACTGCTGCAAGGTCGCGACGAGAGCAGGAGTAAGCGTGCCCGGAGCACACTCGACCGTGATCTCGGCATTGGGCGTAACCGCAAATTGAGCGCGCACGGCGGCAAAGATGCGCAGCAACTGCGAGGCCTCGAGGACCGAGGGAGTTCCGCCGCCAAGATAGATGGAGTCAGCGGTGTCATCCTCCTCGCACCCCAGTTCCGACGCAAGCTGGCGCGAATTGCCGATATCTTCGAGCAAGCGGACAACGTAATTTTCGTAAGCCGCCTTCGAGAACACGTCGGAAGCGAAGTTGCAGTAGCTGCACTTGGTCCGGCAGAAGGGGACGGAGATGTAGAGGCCGAGCGGCATGTTGTTGTTATTCTATGGGACCCGCTTTCTCGGACAATGGCTTAAAATAGCCGATGGGAACATTTAGCGAGGGACTTAATCAATCATTAAGGTTTACGAGAACAAATTATGAGCACCGACTCGATTGATCTTTTATGTGAGGACTGTGGCCAGACGTTTTCCGCCTTCCTGCACCAGATGGCCGACCAGAACGAGAGGGTTGTATGCCCAAATTGCCGTGCGAACCCCGACTGCAAGCCTGTGAAGGGTGCCGGGCAGGCTGCGGGGTCGCAACCTGTCAAAAAGCCTAATTAGTTGCGCGATTTCCACACCAACCGTTCCTGTTATTATTTCGGACACTTTCTTACCGAAATATGACTTCGTCCGAGCCGACAATCAGCATGCCCGTGCGAGCAGCCTATCTGCTCCTCTGGATCGTCGCTCTGCTGATGGTTTCTGACTTTGTGCTGCGTGGTATTGTTCCCGCTTTTGCACCCAGCAGGACCGATTTCTCGGAAGTCTACGTAGGCGCATGGCTGTGGCGGCACGGGCTAAACTTCTACAACTCCGCTCTGGCCACGGCCACGCAGCAGCGATTGATTGGCGTCTCAGTGGACGTCGCGACGCTCTACCCGCCTACTGCTTTCGTACTGTTCTCGCCCATCTCGTTTCTGCCTTGGGGATGGGCGAACTTCATCTGGTTGGTGGCTGGTCTCGCCGGCGTCGGCGCGACCATCTTTCTCTTGTGGCGCATCGGCGGTTCCAGACCTTGGGACTTGCGGGCGATGGCTTTGGTCACATTTCTGTTGAGCTTTGATCCTCTGCACCAAGCCTTTCACCTGGGAAACATGGCGCTGCTAGCCGTTCCTCTGGCGTTCTGGGCGATCCTTCTCGCCGAAAGGCAGCAGGATTGGTCGGCAGGCTTGGCCATCGGTATTACCGGCTGCCTCAAACCTCAGATCGGTGTCTGGGTCCTGCTTTACTACCTCTTGCGAAGACGCAAGCATGTATTCCTGGGCGCGCTCGCCGCTGGTGCCGTGGTCGCGGCGGTTTTGTTCTTGCATCCGATCCCGGTGTCGGATGCGATCTCCAGCTACCGGGCGAACGTGCAGTACTGGTTTGCTCCGGGCCGGCCTGCGGGCTTTACGCCCGGGGCATTCCCTTTCCACGTGAACATGACTCAAGTCATTCTCTATCAATTCGTGCACAGCGTGTTCGCCGCAAACTTGATTGCGCGCCTTCTTTTTGTCAGCGGCCTCGCCGTTTGGATCCTGATACTCTGGCGCGCGCGCTTCCGCATTCCTGCACCATTGGCCATTGCTTCGCTGCTCGCTCTCAGTTTTATCTCGCTCTACCACAGCGTGTCGGATACGACGATCCTGACGCTGGCACTGTGTTGGGCCATCCCGGCCGGACAGCAGCCATGGACCCGCATCAAGATTGCGACCTGCGTGATTTTTCTGTTGATGATGCTGCCCGGGCATTCGGCGCTGATGCGCCTCTCGCCTCACATCGCGGCGTCGATCACTGCGGCGTGGTGGTGGAATCTTTTTGTAGCGAGATACTTCGTATGGTTGCTCCTCGCGCTTAACGTCGTTCTTCTTTTCGGATTGTGGGAGTCCGCGCGGGAATCCGCCCGAAACATACGCGAGCCCGGCGACGGAGAACAAAAACATAGACGAACGTTTTCCATCCTCCACGCCGGTTCGGCCATCTAGTTGGAGTAGCGGTTTTGGGATACTCTTTACTGGGCAGAACTCCAGGTACGACGATCGCTCGCGCCACCGATGGCCTCCAATCAGGAAGAAGAAGTATTAGGCAAAGCGTACGACGGCCGGCTGATGCGGCGGCTGCTTACTTATTTGCGTCCGTATAAGTGGCACGTGGTGGTGGCACTCGGGGCGATCATCCTGAAGTCGGGCCTGGACGTGCTGGGGCCGTTCCTCACCAAGGTCGCCATCGATAAATACCTGGCGAAGTCGCCGAACTCACATTCCTGGATTGGCGACCGGCTGAGCGACGCTCCGCTGACCGGCATCGCCCAGATTGGCGGGCTTTACGTCGGAATTCTCATCTTCACTTTCACACTTGAATTCATCCAGACTTACCTGATGCAGTGGACCGGGCAGAAGGTGATGTTCGATTTGCGCCGGCAGATTTTCCGCCACCTGCAGCACATGCACGTCGCCTTTTTCGACAAGAATCCGGTTGGCCGATTAGTGACGCGCGTCACTACCGACGTCGACGCCCTGAATGAGATGTTCACGGCGGGCGTGGTCTCCATTTTTGAAGATGTCTTCGTGCTGGCCGGCATTATCGCGATCATGATGAAGATGAACTGGAGGCTGGCGCTCATCACCTTCGCCGTACTTCCGCTGATCGTGTATGCGACCAAGATTTTTCGCGATAAGGTGCGCGATTCCTACCGGCGCATCCGCACCGCGATTGCCCGCATCAACGCGTATTTGCAGGAGGCGGTTTCGGGGATGCTGGTGCTGCAGCTTTTCAATCGCGAGAAGCGTGCCTTCAATAAATTTTCCGACATCAATGCCTCGCACATGGAGGCCTTCAAAGACGCCATCTTGGCGTACTCGGTGTATTACCCGGTGGTCGAAATCATGTCGGCGATTGCCATCGCGAGCATCATCTGGTTCGGTGGGAATGACGTGATTCGCGGCGTGGCGACGATTGGAGTTTTGGTCGCGTTTATGCAGTACGCACAGCGATTTTTTCGCCCGATTCAGGATCTGAGCGAGAAGTACAACATCCTGCAGTCGGCGATGGCGGCGGGCGAGCGCGTATTCAAGCTGCTGGATACGAAGATTGAAGTGACCTCGCCGGCAGTTACGAAACGTCCGCAGGGGCCGGGGCGGATTGAATTTGAGCATGTGTGGTTCGCGTACAACGTTTCAGGACATGCTAGTGGAGCGACGAGCGTCCCCACCCGTCCCGAGGCTGCGGCCGCGGGTGGACGGGTGGGGACGCTCGTCGCTCCACTCTCCACGCTTTCACAAACCACAGAGCCGGATTGGGTTTTGCGCGACGTGAACTTTGTGCTTGAGCCGGGCGAGACTATCGCCGTAGTGGGCCACACCGGCGCGGGCAAGACTACGTTGATCTCGTTGCTGATGCGCTTCTATGACGTGCAGCGGGGAGCGATTCGTATCGACGGAGTGGATATCAAGGAGATGAATCTCGACGAACTGCGGGGGCGTTTCGGCGTCGTGTTGCAGGATCCGTTTCTATTCAGCGGCACGGTGGCGGGCAACATCCGGCTAGGGACGACGCGCATACAGGACCAAGATGTGGAGCAGGCAGCGGAGGATGTTAACCTCGCCGACTTCATTCGGACTTTGCCGGGAGGATTCAAGGAGGAAGTGCGCGAACGCGGCTCGACCCTCTCGACTGGACAGAAGCAGCTGATTTCATTCGCCCGCGCGCTGGCTCACAATCCGAAGATTCTGATTCTCGATGAAGCGACTTCGAGCGTCGATACGGAGACCGAGTTCCGGGTGCGCGACGCGCTCAACCGCATGGTGGAAGGGCGAACGGCACTGATCATCGCGCATCGTCTATCGACCATCCAGCGCGCCGACAAGATCATCGTGATGCACAAAGGCCAGGTCCGCGAAATGGGATCGCACCAGCAACTGCTGGCCCAGCGCGGGATTTATTACAAGCTCTATCAGCTGCAGTATAAGGATCAGGAAATGCCGGCGGCTCCCTCGGTCACGGCGAACGCGGACGACTAAGACCTCTTTCATCTGCCCCGTTACAATGCAGCTGTGCAAATTCTGATCTCCGCTGGTGAAGCCTCGGGCGAAATGTACGGCGCGCAGCTGATCGAAGCGCTGCGGCAGCGGGCGGAGCTGCGCTCCGCTGGACAGCCGGGGACGCCGGTCGCTACGCAGGACGGGCGAGTCGCCCGTCCCCACACGAACACTCCCCACATAAACATAGAATTTTTTGGCGCGGGCGGGGAGCTCATGCGGGCTGCAGGCTGCGAAATCGTTGTCGACGCAAGAGACCTTGCGGTGGTCGGCATCACTGAAATTCTTGGCCGCCTGCCTAAGATTCTTGGGCTTTATCGGAAATTGATTCAGGCGGCCGATGAGAGACGTCCGGCTCTTGCGGTCGTCATCGACGCGCCCGCGTTCAACTGGCGCGTGGCGCGGCGGATGCGCAGGCGTGGCATTCCGGTGGTTTACTACGTCTGCCCGCAGTTCTGGGCGTGGCGGCAGGGACGCGTCAAATTGCTGCGCAAGTACGTCAACAAGGCGCTGGTGATTTTTCCCTTTGAAGAAAAGTTCTATTGCGACCGCGGCGTGGATGCGACGTTTGTTGGTCATCCGCTGGCCGACCTTCCCGCGCCGGCAATCACTCGCGAAGCTTACGCGGCCGCGCACGGAATCGCCGCCGCGAAGCCCTGGATCACACTAATGCCGGGCAGCCGCCGGAGGGAAGTGCGCATGAACCTGCCTACAATTCTTGAAGCGGCGGATCGTCTGCAGAAAGAGCAACTGGGCAACGGTTATGAATTTCTGCTGCCGATCGCGCACACGCTGGACGCTTCGTTTCTCCGGGAATTGATCGGGGCGCCGCCGATAAAGACGCGGCAAGGCGTGTCTCTACTCAACATTCACTTAGTTCCGGAAGCACTGCCTGCGCTCTTCCACTCGCGCGCCGCCATCGTTGCCAGCGGCACGGCTACGGTCGAAGCGGCAATCATGGGCACTCCGTTCGTCATGGTGTACCGCGTGTCGCGGCTGACCTATGCTCTGGGCAAGCCGCGAGTAAAGGTTCCTTACTTCGCGATGGTCAACCTGATTGCCGAGGAGGAGGTCGTCCCGGAACTGGTGCAGCACAAGTTCACAGCGGAGAACATCGTCACGGAACTGAACAGGATCATCCCCGACGGCGAGCCGCGGGCGAGCATGATCGAGCGATTAGCGTCGGTGAAGGCAAGACTGAAGCACGGGAGCGGGGGCGCGCTTCGACATCCATCGGAAGCGGCGGCGGAGATCATCTTCAGAATGATCGGATAGTTCCGAGTGCCCGGCCCCCTAAAAGGGCTTTGAATCTCGAACGGTGATGATATCGCTAAAGCAACATGCTGGCACGAATCTATTGCGATTCACACTCGGCCACGGGGCACGACGGAGCTGAGGTTCGGACGCTGCGAATGCCATTCTTGATATGGATCGGCACCATTGCCGCGGGATACACCCACCAGAGTTTTCGTATGACCTTGTCGCCGGGAAGCCAAGAGTGGGGCTTCTTGAGTTCATAAACGACGAGCAATTCGGCAGCGTAGACCGCCCCGTACTTGGCGACCAGGTGTTGATCTCGAGGGACGCTCTGGACCCAGGGAGCGCCGGCGTCGAACTCGTGGTCCAGCACCAGCTTGTGCGTGGTGAAGCGCAGGCTCTCGGCGCCACCAAGTGCTGCCATAACGGCGACGAACTTTTTGTCAATGACTTTGACTCTGACTTTACCTCTTTGCGGGATGGGCGCATCGGGAAACACGGGCGGGGCGATAGGGGAAGTGTAGTCGGTCGTCGAGTTTACTCCACCGCTGGCCTCGCGGAGCATTTCGTTGGGTAGCTGGCTTTGGGCGGCGGACAGTGTGGAGGCAAAAGCAATGACCCCCAGAAGCGTGAGAACGGGCAAGTGCGCGGTTTGCAGGTAGATCTCCCTTGTTGCGTTGCTTTCGTCTTTGTCTTATGTCTTTGCGGCGTCCGGTTGCCAGGGGGATGCGGCGGACAGCTGGGGTGGCCGGGCGATTTGAGCCGTACTCAGCGTTACTTTGCAACCTCTGCGCCAATTGCGGGGAACTTGTTCTTCAATGAGTTGGGGGTATTTCGCCGAATTTGAGGCACCTCCTTCGCTGGTATGCGCAAGAGTTTCGACGGATTGAACTATTATTTTTCCGTCGCGGCGCTTTCTGGAGAAGGCGAAGAAAAGACTGAAACACGGAAGTGGCGCCGGTGCACATCCCACTCCTGAAAAACAAATTTCGCTAAACAAATTTCGCTAACCCTTGTCCTCACAGCATCTTTTGCGGGAAAATCAACATCTTAAGAATTTGTAGGCCCGCCAGGAGACTTTACTTGAAGCTCTGCCATTCTCGATCAGCGCGCCGGGCACTCGGTTTGACCCTCGTCATTTTTCTCGGCTTGTTGGTTGCGGCGGTCGCGAGCACGCCGGCGCTGGCAGCCGAAAAAACGCGCCTGCGGGTGGACGATTATCAAATCGCGGTCGAACTCCTGCCCCAGACGCACAAGCTTACCGCGCGTGCGGCGGTCAAAGTCACGGCGCTCGAAGACATCAGTGTGGCCACGTTTCAGTTGAACAATGCGCTGCGCATTACAAAGCTCACGGACGCAAACAATAAGCCACTCAACCCGGAACGCAACACGCAGGATTCGACCGTGCGCTTCGCTCTCAACAGCGGCGTCGCAAAAAACGCAAGCACCACCTTTAACTTCGAATACGAAGGCACGCTGGAAACGGGCGACGACAGCCCGGTTCAGGGGTTGAAGCTCGCCTACGTCGGCCCGGATACGAGCTACCTGCTTTACTCCGGACTGTGGTTTCCGGTCGCGGGTTACGGCGTGAATCGTTTTACCTCGACGATCAGCGTTACCGTCCCGGCGCACATGGTGGTGATCGGCAGCGGCAAGGAATCGTCCCCGTCGGCAGCAACTTCTGGGTCATCTTCAAAGAGGCCCGCGACTGAACTGGCGAACTCCAAGACTTTCACCTTCACCTGGGACAAGCCGAGTTTCCCAGGCACGATCATTGCCGGCACCTTCCAGGAATTCAAGAACGACGAAGCGGGGCTGGACTTGCACGTGTTCTTCAAGCCGGATAAGAAGGACCTGGGCGAGGAGTACGCATCGACTGCGGTCAAGGAGTTCACCTACTTCGTCACCCAGTATGGAGTGGCACCCTCGACCACTTTAAAGATCGTCGAAATACCTGATGACACGGTGCCTACGGCATATGCGCCAGAGATCGCAGCGCTTTCGAGCCGCGCGATCACAGAGAAGATTAACTACCGATTACTGGCCAACACGATTGCCCATCAGTGGGGGGCGTCTCGGTGAGTCCGGCATCGAAAGACGACTGGTGGATCACCGACGGCTTCGCCCGCTACTCCGAAGCTCGGTACGTGGAAAGCGCGGCCGGCCAAGCCGGGCTCGAGGAGATGGTGAAGGACATGTCGGTGGGCGCGCTGGCATATGACAGCGTGCCGCTTTCGAGCGCCGCCAAGCTGGATTATTTTTCTCCCGAATTTCAGTCGCTGGTCACCGACAAGGGCGCCATGATCCTGCACATGCTGCGCTGGGTTGTGGGCGAGAAAAAATACCTGGAGATCATGCGCGACTTCG
>JBEKXC010000117.1:0-14657 GCA_049512435.1 Terriglobales bacterium
TACGTGGCTCGAATTTCCGGCATCAACGTCATTATCTCTTCCGGATTCGTTTGCCGCCAACCCCCTGTCCGCGATACCCCGGCTCCAGTGAGACATGCTAGGATGACATTCGTCGTAATTTCTCTCTGGAGGATCTTGATTCATGCGTTATCAGTGCCTCGTGTGTCTACTGCTCGCCAGCTTGGCCTACGGACAAACTGCACAACCCACTACACCTTCTGCTACACCGCCCACCGCCGCAGCCCCGGCGGAACAAAGCACTCCCGCCGCGACCGATAAGGCCCCTGAAGTGAAAGTTGCGCCCGATGATCCGGTAATCACGCTGAAGGGTTTCTGCGTCGATGTCACGCAACAGGGTGATGCTTGCAAAACCGTGGTTACCCGCGCCCAATTGGAGAAGGTGGCCGAAGCGCTACAGCCGGGAATGCCTCCAGCCCTTCGCCGCCAACTCGCAACCCGGTATGCGCAGGTTCTGAGGATGTCCACCAAAGCGGAAGAACGCGGCCTCGACAAATTGCCTGCGTTCGAAGAGAAGATGCATTATGCCCGCATGCAGATTCTTTCCCAGGAGCTGAGCAGCGCGCTGCAGGCGGATTCCCAAAAGGTTACTGACGACGATGTCGCCGATTATTACAAGAAGAACGAAGCCTCGTACGAGCAGGCCAACCTCTTGAGGATTTTTGTTCCCAAGAGCAAGCAAATCGCAAATCCAGTCGCAAAACCCAAGCCTCCCGTGAAGCCTGGTACGAAGGCCGCTGCGAAGGCCGATGAGGATGAGGATGAGAAAGCAGCACCGCAGCCGACCGAAGCAGAAAAAAAGGCTGCCGAAGAAGCGATGACGAAACTCGCCGACAAACTCCGTGAGCGCGCTGCCAAGGGTGGAGACGCTGAAGACTTTGACAAGCTGCAAAAAGACGCCTTCGCCGCCGGCGGAATCACCGGAAATGCCATTAACACGAAGGTCGAGAAAGCACGCCGCAGCACCTTGCCTCCAAGCCATCAGGCGGTCATGGATTTGAAACCCGGCGAAGTGTCCGAGGTGATCAACGATCCAAACGGCCACTACTTCTACAAGATGGTCAGCAAGGAAACGCTGTCTTTGGAAAGCGTGACACCAGAGATTCGCAAAGCCATTTCCAGCCAGCGCTACCGCGAGAGCATGCAAAGTTTTCAGGGCAATGTTGAGTTGAACGATGCCTACTTTGGCCCGACCCGGAATCCTGGTGTGCCGCCGCCGCCCAGAGGAGTGCGGATGCCAGAACACCACGCAGACCCCGATTAGGAAGACCCGGGCGCAATGGATACGGCAAAACCAACCATTATTGTTACCGGCGTTTCAGGGAATCTTGGTCAGCGGCTCGTTCCGCAGCTCTCGGATTACAGGGTGGTGGGCGTCGATATCACGCCCCCCACTCATTCTCCGGTCGCCCGCTTCGTTCCGCTCGACCTGGGAAGAGAAGAATCCACGCGCGAGTTGCTCTCGCTGTTACGCGAACTGCAGCCGGTTTCCGTTGTGCACCTGGCATTTGTAATCGATCCCCAGCGCTCCGGAGTTCTCGATGTCGACCGCATGTGGCGGATCAACGTGGCCGGTACGGCCCGTATGATGGAAGCCGTTGCCGAAGCCAATCGGAATGCGGGAGCCACGATTCGGCAGTTCATTTTTCTCAGCAGTGTGTCGGCCTATGGCTCTGACATGCCCGCACCAGCAACGGAAGACTCGCCCCTGAGCGCTCACACCCTGCCCTACGCGATCCACAAGAAGGAAAGTGATCTGGTCGTGCAGCAGCGCGCGCCTTCCCTGCGCGGGTGCGGCGTTTTCATTCTGCGTCCCCACATTCTCGCCGGATCGACGGTCGAAAATTATCTGATGGGAGCCTTCCGTGGAACGCCCAATGGGAAAGGGCCGCGGGCCGCCCGCATGCGCCAGTCGGCAAAACGCCTGCCCTGCATGCTGCCCTTCGGCCAGAAGTATCTGGACAACAAAATCCAGTTCGTCCACGTCGATGACATGGCTCGGTTGATCGCGTGGATTCTGAGGCGGGAACCGGAAGCGCAGCGGCTGACCATCCTCAACGTTGCCGGACGCGGCGATCCTATGACCTTCGCGCAATGTATCGAACTGGCGCACGCCAAATTGCTGCGCGTCCCCGGGCAATGGGCCATGCGCCGGGTTCTGCAATTTTTATGGGACTGGAACATCTCGGCGATTCCGCCGGACGCCGTCCCTTACATGACCGGCCAGTACATCATGAATACCGACCGGCTGAAGAAATTTCTCGGCAGCGACTACGAACGGGTGATTGGGAAAACCAATTTCGAGGCGTTCACGGATTCGTTCCAGAGAAACTAAGAACCCCTTTTACCGCCGAGACGCAGAGAAGATCAAGATCTTAAAACAGGAAAAGCTACTTGCTTGCGTAGCTGTCAGCCCCAAGGAAATGCAGCGAGACGTAGGGCTCGTCGCCCACCACCCAACTATCATGCCCGGGAGGTCCGGGCGGAATATAAAAGAGCATGCCGGCGCGGAGTTCGTGAATCGTACCGTCTTCCATAGCAGCCGTGGCACAGCCGGAGAGCACCAGCCCAACGTGCTCGACATTGCAGCGCGACGCGCCCACGCTGGGCCCGACGTGAACGGACCACTTCCATCCGGGCTGGTAAGTGGCGCGGCCGATGGTCATACCCCCGATGCGAACGAGTTCGAATTGTCCCTTTTCGAATGTTCGTATCTCGTCGGGCTCTTCAAAACGCTTCAGAACAGTTTCAAGCATGGCAATCGCGCCCCTTCTCTCAGAATTTCCTCGGCGCACTCGGCGTCTCGGCGGTTAGGAGGATTTGATTCCGCGATATAGGCCCGCGATGCCGAAGGTGTACGGAGTCCACGAAGCCTCGCAAAACCCCGCATGATGCATGCGCCCGAGCATTTCATCCGGTGAAGGAAAGCGTTCAACCGAAGCCGGCAAATATACGTACGGGCCTCGCACTCCCGAGATCACCGTCCCGATCGCAGGAAGAATTTTCTTGAAGTAGACGCGGTAGCACTTTCCTATCAAACCGCCCGGCTCTCCGAAATCTAGGATTCCACATTCTCCACCGGGAGCGAGCACACGCGCGATTTCGCGCAATCCCGCGTCATAGTCGGCCAGGTTTCGAAAACCAAATGCCGACGTCACCAGATTGAAATGTCCATCGGGAAACGGAAGCCTGAGAGCATCCGCTTCGATCCATCGCAGGGGCCGCAACCTCGCACCTCTTCCCTTCTCCGCTGCGCGTTGCAGCATGGCGTGAGAGAAATCCGCGCCCAGAATCTGCATTTTTGTAGACCCCGAGCCGGCGCGGCGGCGCAACGCAAAAGTCATGTCGCCAGTGCCACAACAAAGATCCAGCACACGAGCGTCGGGACGCTTCAGAATGGAATCGAACTTCCGAGCGGTGCGCCACCACCATAACCGGTCGATGTTCAGCGAAAGAACGTGATTCAACAGGTCGTAACGCGGCGCAATCGAGGTAAACATTTCCCGGACCGCCTGCGCCGCCGACTCGCGGTCCCGCGCGCCGCCGGGAGCAGCGCCTACGATCCGCTGGTTTATCTCTCGATCCATATGATGTTGCTTGTGGAGCGCCGGGCGAGACGCCCGTGGCTCCACAATACTAATTCCTCGCCAGTTTTCGAATCTCATCAACTGCCGAGCGCACGATCGTTTCCGGCACGTCGCTCGTGATCTCAACTTTGCCGATCTCCCGCGGCAAAATAAAGTGCACCACTCCCTGCCGCGTCTTCTTGTCTGCGCGCAATCGTTTCAGGATGCTCGCGGTCTGCAAGCGCACGCGTGGCAGCCTGCCCAAACCAAGAACCGAGTTCGTAATGCGTCCCGCCGTCACGCTATCCAGTTTGCCCGTGGAGAGCGCGATGTGCGTGGCCGCGATCATGCCCCAAGCCACCGCCTCTCCGTGGAGCAAATGGGTGTAGCGGGTCTCGGCCTCGAGCGCGTGCCCGATCGTATGGCCGAGGTTAAGCACTTGCCGCAAGCCGCCTTCGCGCTCGTCCGCACTCACCACCGACGCCTTTAAGCGCACCGAATCGGCAATTACTTTCTCAATCACGACCGGATCGCGATCCAGAATCTCGCGGCGCCGGTCTTCAAAAAGCTTGAACAGCCCCGGATCTCCGATGATGCCGCACTTCAGCGCTTCGTAGAGCCCGGCGCGGTATTCGCGCGATGGCAGTGTCTCCAGAACGGCAGGGTCGACGAGCACCGCGCGCGGCTGGTGGAAGGTTCCGAGCAGATTCTTCCCCGACACGAGATTGACGCCGGTTTTACCGCCGATCGCCGCGTCCACTTGCGCCAACACGGTCGTTGGCACCTGGATGACATCCACGCCGCGCATATAGATCGAGGCCAGGAACCCGGTCACGTCGCCGACCACGCCGCCGCCAAGAGCAATCAGCGTAACTCCACGATCCGCGCCGTGCGTTACAAGCTTCTCCGCCAGCTTCTCCAGCGTCGTAAGGCGTTTCGAGCGCTCGCCATCGGGCATTTCGAGGATCCCGGTTTCGATACCCGAAGCCGCCAGCGATTTCAGCAGGACCTTTGCCCAGCGCCGGCGCACGGGCGGGACCGTGACCACAAAGGCGCGGCGGTTTTCAAGAACCGCGCCGAGGCATTCTCCGGCGCGGGCAAGCAGGCCGCTTCCAATCAGCACTTCATAAGAGCGCGACGGCGTGGCCACTGGAATGCTAATCATGAACATTCATCATAGCGTATGACGACGCCGCGCTAGCTTAGTCGATGGGCGAGCGCGCGCACCCGTAGCGCGGCTACTCAGCTACTTTCTGTTGCGGATTCATCAGCGAGGCGAGAATGGACACCCCCAAAACCAGCAGCACGAACGCGAGCGCCCATTCGGTTGGAATGTACACGTAGTGCGACGCCAGCATTTTGAGCCCGATAAAAATCAGCACTACCGATAGTCCGTAATGAAGATAGTGAAACAGGTCCATCATGCCGGCGAGCGCAGAGTACATCGAGCGCAGGCCGAGAATGGCAAACACATTTGACGTATAGATAATAAAGGCGTTCTGCGTAATCGCGAGCACCGCCGGAATCGAATCCACGGCAAAGAGAATGTCGCTGGTCTCGATGACCAGCAGCACCACCAGCAGCGGAGTAGCGTAAAGCCTGTCCCTTCGCGCAAAAAACCGACCGCCCACATAGTCCTTCGTGACCGGGAACGCTCGGCGGACGAACCGTAAATCGAAGAGGCGCAGAACAAAGAGTCGCAGAGCAAGGTTTTTCTCGGGATGAATTTCTTTCGCGCCCGTCCGTAGCAGCTTGAATCCCGAATAAACCAGCAGCGCGCCGAAGACGTAGGTGATCCAACTGAAGCGTCTGATCAGGCCGACCCCCGCCACGATAAACATGCCGCGCATGACGATCGCCCCGAGAATTCCCCAGAACAGCGCTGTGTGCTGGTCCTCGTCGGGTACTTTGAAATAGCGGAAGATGAGCAGAAATACGAACAGATTGTCGACGCTCAGCGACAGTTCGATCACGTAGCCGGTCACGAACTGGAGCGCCAGCGCGCGCCCATGCCAGAACAACACCAGCACCGCAAACACGGCCGCCAGCGCGATCCAGACTCCCGACCAGGTCAGCGCTTCATGAAAGCTGATGCGGCGGGAGCGGCGATTCAGCACGCCCAAGTCGAGCGCCAGCACCGCCAACACAAACAGATTGAAAAGAATCCAGAAGACGAGCACAGAGAATGTTACAGCAGGTCTCAGGTGTCGAAAATCAGGTGTCGAAAATCAGGTCTCAGGTTTCACGAAACCCAGCCGGGCAGCGGGTCCCCACCGATGAAGGGGTTTTTCCTAAGACCTAACACCTGAGACCTGCCCCTAGTTCCCCTCGCCTCGGGCCACCATCGGCAGCACGCTGGGCTTGGATTTCTTCTTCCTGCGTCTCTTCCTGTTGATGGCCTTTGGATGGGAGCCATCCGCGGGCCCCCGGCTGATCAGATCGGCGAGCGTCGTATTCTCCAGAATCCTGGCGGCCGCATCCCGCACTTCCAGAAACACTTTGTACAAAGCGCTATGGTCCGCATCGCGATCGATCAGAAGTCGTAACTGGTCGGCGTCCCCAAACGGCGCGAGTGGCCCGTCAATCAAGCGGATAATTTCACTCAATTGGATCTCCGACGGAGCCCGGCGCAACCGGTATCCGCCCTTGGCGCCGCGCACACTCTCCACCATGCGAGCGTTCTTCAGTTCCAGAAGAATCAGTTCCAGGAATTTTTCCGGCAGATTTTCTTCGTAGGCTATGTCGCGAATCCGGATGGTGCCCTGCGTATAACGCCGGGTCAGAACCATCATCGCCTGTAATGCGTACAACCCTTTTTGGGAAACCTTCATAATGGCCCGCTCCAAGTATCTTTATGTCACTGATAGGCATTATAGAACTGCACGCGCACTACCCGAGCACAAAATTTCCCGGGCACTCTGCATGGGTGCCTGTCGCGTGATTTCAGCACATTACCGCTGGAAGAAAACTCGGATCGGGGCGTTTGCGCAACGCTTTGCACTTTGAAAGTCAGCATTTTGGGAGAGAATGTCGGCCGTAAAGCCAGCCGTGCCGACTCGGTGTGCTGACAATTTCTAAGCTTTTCCTGTGACCTGACACCTGCATTTCAGCGCAAGCGCAGAATCTCCACCGTGATGTTATCCGGTCCGCCGCGTTCCCGAGCCAGTTCGATGAGCTTGCGGCCCGCTTGTTCGGCGCTATTGTTCTCTACGGCCTCAAGAATCTCTCGGTCGTGTACCAGTCCCCACAGTCCGTCGCAGCAGATCACGATCGCATCCTCCGAGCGCAGCGGCTCCGGTTGGCCGGGTGAATCCATAATGAGATCGGGGTTCGTGCCTAAAGCTGCGGTCAGAATATTCCGTTGCGGATGATGCTCCGCTTCCTCCGCGCTGATCATTCCCGCCTCCACCAGCCGCCCTACATAGGAATGATCGCGCGTTACCCTCGTAATCTGGCCGTCGCGGATCAGGTAGAGACGAGTGTCACCAACATGCACGTAGTAAAGCGCTTCCTGAACAATCGCCGCCGCGGTGCAGGTCGTGCCCATGCCCCGCAGTTCGGGATGGGCAAAGCTATAGCGTCGGATCTGCTCGTGGGCCGCCTGCAAGCCTTCGATCAGGGCTGCCTGCGGGTCGTCGCCGCCAAAGTCGCGATAGACCGCCATCACCGTTTCCACCGCCAGGCGGCTCGCTTCCTGACCGCCTTCGTAGCCGCCCATACCGTCCGCGACAATGGCCAGCCGCCCCTTGCGCACGAACTGCTGGTCGTCCTCCGGCTCCCAGTAACCGAACGAATCCTCGTTGTTCTGGCGCACGCAGCCGATGTCAGATTGGCTCGAGACCTCAATTCCCGTGCGAACCTTCATCCGCGCACGACTTCAGTTACAGGAATGACAAGCATAGGGGATTGCCTTCTTAGGCAAAGGCAAACCTCGGATTATATAGGGTTACAGCAGGACGCTCAAACCGATGAGATCAAGTTGGGGAGATCGGAGCCGCTAAATGGAGACGGGGACGACAGCTAAGCCATCGTCCCCGCGGATCAAAAATCAAATGCCCTAGCGCTAGGACGACGGCGGATAATAGCATTCTCCGGTTGGGTTGGTGGAACTGACCTCGCCACCCGCAGTAGCCAGATAGACGGAGCCGGGGGGAGTGGTAAACGCACCATAGGTCGCCGTGACCGTATACCAACCGGTCGACTCAAAGGACGGGGTGGTCGCAGGGGCTACTGCCACGTTCACAAAAGAGCAGGCCGCGGGCGTTACGGGCGTGAGCATTCCGCCCGTGCTCAGCTGGACGGTTCCCGGCGGAGTGGCGTTCGGGTCGCCGAATTCGCCGGTCGAAGCAAAACCGACCGGGGGATTCAATATCTGGAAGGCAAGCCCACTACCGCCCAAGAGCCTCTGCTGCTCGTCGCTGTAGGTCCCCCACACATACATTTGTACCGGCGCATTCGTATACAAGACGAAACCGTTGCCCGCGAGCGGGTCCGTATTTGAAACCGATAGCGTAATGGACTGCAACTTGTCAGTTGTTCCGCAGCCCAGCATGCTGACGACCAGCAGCGCGCAAGCCAACGCGGCAAAGAGAGTTTTACGATTCACCGCCGAGTACCTCCAAAAGGAAATCTTCCGCATCGTCGCAGCATCCGTCACCCCAGGCAAGGTAACTAAAGTCACGGCACTGCACGGAGGGGAGGGTCTGTCCTCTCGCGTGCCCCCCCGCTCCTGGCCGACAATTAGACTTCGGTTGCTAATGGAGCGACGGGCGACCTCGCCCGTCCCGATGCTCCCTTGGGATGGGCGAGAGCTCGCCCTGAGATGTCGAGGAGATGCTCGTCGCTCTATCGAATCAGTCGTCTACAATCAACGCATGCCCGATCCAGTCTCCGATCCAGCCTCCGACCGAACCTCCGCTCCGGCCGCTCCTCCGCCACCGGCGCCCCCCACCAGTCCCCACACTGAATTTCATATCGGAGAAGAATTCGGAACCGCCAGGCGCAATCTTCCGCCCGCCCGTATTGTTCTGATCTGCATCGCTGCCGTCGCGGTTATCGTAGGAATCTTCGCGCTCAAGGAACGACCGAAACCGCAAGGCGCGGGATCCATCGATTTGGTGACCGCAGCCGACGTGCCCGGACAGAACATGATCCTGGCTGCCATCACCCTCACTCTGCGGAATACGGCAGATAAACCGCTGTGGATTCACACCCTGAAAGCGCAGCTCACCACCGCCGACGCCAAAACCTTCGAGGATGAAGCCGCATCGGCCGTCGATCTCGACCGCTATTACCAGGCATTCCCGGCCTTAAAAGAAAGTTCCGAGCCGCCGCTTTCGCCCGAAACCAAGCTGCTAGCCGGAACCGAACAGAAAGGAACCATCATCGTCGCTTTTAAGGTGACGAAAGAAGGCTTCGATCAGCGCAAATCCCTGACCGTCACAATTCAACCCTACGATCAGGTGTTGCCCATAATCTTAAAGTGAGGTCGTTCGTGTGGGGACGGGCGTCTCGTGAGCCCGGCCTGAACGAAGTCGAAGGGTCCAGCAGTATGGCGGCCGGGCGGGGATGCCCGCACCAGCTGACGCTCATTCCTTCTCGAGTTGTTTTCTTGCTTGCGCCAGCGCAGTCCGCTCGGCGCTCCCTACCTTCGGATACTTCAAGTCCATAGCTTTCAGCGCATCCACCACAGCGTGCGAGACGACAAGCCTGGTGAACCATTTGTTGTCCGCCGGCACAACGTACCAGGGCGCGTACTCGCTCGCGGTGTGGCGGATCATATCCTCGTATGCTTCCTGATACGCATCCCAGAATTCGCGTTCCTTCACATCCGACGAAGAAAACTTCCAATTCTTCTCCGGATTGTCGAGCCGGTCCAGGAACCTGCTTTTCTGCTCCTTCTTTGAAAGATGCAGGAAGAACTTAACCACCGCGATGCCATTCCGCGTGGCGTAACGTTCGTAGTTATTGATATCTTCAAAGCGCTCCTGCCAGATACGTTTCGTGACCAGCGCCTTCGGCAGTTTCTCGTTCTCCAGAACCTGCTGGTGGACGCGCACGACCAGCACTTCCTCGTAATACGAACGATTGAAAATTCCGATTTGACCTCTCCCCGGCGAGCACTTCATCGTGCGCCACAGGTAACCGTGATGCAATTCCTCAAGGGATGGAGTCTTGAACGACCACACTTGCACGCCCTGCGGATTCACTCCCGACATCACATGCTTAATCGTCCCGTCCTTACCAGCCGCGTCCATGGCCTGAAAAATCAGCAGCAGCCCCCATCGGTCCTGCGCCGCCAGAATGTCTTGCAAGCGGCTTAGCTCTTCCACGCCCTTGGCCAGAAGTGCCTTCGCCTGCGGCTTCAGTTCTGACTTCAACCCGTGCGTGTCCGCGGGGTCGTAATCCTTGAGGCGAAAGTCTTTCCCGTGTTCGACGCGGTAACGTTGGAGCAGTTTGTCGATGTTCATGCTGCCAGTTTATTCCAGTTTCAGGCGAAGTGACCCGTGTACCGCGGGCGCCCTCCCGCGCGAGCCCTTGACGCCACCCGACTGTCGATGCTCGATAACGTCGTTAGGGCGGTCATCCTGAGCGCAGCAGGGACTTCACGAAGTGAAGGCCCTGGGAGTCGAAGGACCCCTACACCCTGCACTCCGCAGGAACGCATCAGGGAGCTCTCCCCGTGACCAGTGTGGCGCGGGCGCCACGAATCAAGCTTTTTCTGAGAACTGAGAACCGAGAACTATCTTCCGCTAAGTCCTCAGTGTTGCTGCTCATAAACGGAGCTGTTCGGTGTCGGGTCGTCGTACTCGCGGCCATACTTGTTCTTATGCGCCATGCGCTGGCCATTCAGTTCCGGAACTCGGAGCACCCCCAAAGAAGAAGCATTCTCCGCGATCGTGATCTCCCGCGTAAGCGGCTGCGCATTCTCCGGCCCCATGCCCTCACTCCAGACGTGCAACATGTAACGCCCATAGGGAACGCCCGGCAGGCTGATTTTCCCGCCTGGATCGGAAATGGCATACAGCGGCGTCGTGAGCGTAATGACCACCGCACTCATTTCGGGGTGAATATTACAGAAAATGTAGCTGATTCCGGGACGGTCGAATCGCACCATGCGCGACGTGCCCGCTTCGTACAAACCGAGATCGAACCGCTTTCCTTCAAAAAGTGAAAAGACATTGTGGAAGAAAGGATCGCGATTGGGAAACTCCACCATCGAGCCCGCTGGAACCACGAGGATGTGGGGCTCGAAACTCTTGTTCTTCTGCACCAGTTGCGGAATTTGCGCCGGACTGGCGGCCAAACCAGTGGAGGAATTTGGTGCTTCGCCGCCCGCTGCGGTCATCGTTATTGGCGTCAGCCACACCACGGTCCCGGGAGTCTTTTCATGCCGCTTCTTGAGCGCCCCAGGACCCATGACCTCGACGCGCCCGCGCACCGTTGTCGTCGCAGGTGTCGCTGTCGCAGGTGTCGGTGTTGGAAGGGTCGTGGCCTGCGCCCACAATCCGCCCGCACCGGCTAACAACATCGCGATCAAAATCAACGTTCCTCTAGGGTTCATCGTCGATGGCTCATGTTAGCGCAAGGCGACACTCGCACCCTTCTCCTCAAAAAAGAACTCCCATCATCAAATTGAGATGTCCTGCGCTGTTCCCGCCGTCAATCAGTGAATACGTCGTCAGGTGCCGATACTCAGCGGAAAACAACAGATCCGATCGGGGACGGTAAATCATGTTCACAAAACTCCCCTGATTTCTCGCCAGCGTTGGATCCCCGTAGGACACCGGATATGCGAAATATTTCAGGTCGCTGGCATACGGATTATCCATCCCAAACGCCGCATTGAACTCCCATTTCGTCGCGGGCCGGTATTTTAATTGCGCCCAGCCGCCAATCGAGTCCAACGCTTGCACCTGCGTGTTGAGATATGTCGGATCGCCGCTGAACAATACGCTCTGTCCGAATGCCCCGTACAGTCCGCCAATGGCTCTTCCGCGATAAAACTTTCCGCTCAGAGAAAACTGGTGGTTGAGCGGCAGATCAATATCCGTCATTCCCGCCCAGCCATCGACACTCCGGCTGAAACCATAATCCTGCCGGCTGTAGAACCCTCCCACGCCCACCTGCAACGGCTGCCCGAAAACATTCCGTGTCCACGCGATCCGTGTACCATATGCCGGTTGGCGCGATGCTTCGCCCGGCCCTGCCTGCCGGTAATAACCTGTGCCCGGCGTTTCGCCCGGTACATAGCCCGGTACTTCCCCGCTTACGGGATCGAGAATTCCTCCCTGGAATACCAGGCTGGATTCTTCTCCGAGCGCCACTCTATGTTCCACCCTTATCTGCGGCACCCAGCTCCACAAATTGCCTGCGTAGGTGAGCGCGGGAATCGCCAGCGAAGCAAACGATGTCGGCGAGTTCGGCGAGAAAAAAATCGTATCTTGCCCAACCACCACCGAAGTGTTTGTCCAATCCATCCGCATCGTGGCGGTTCGCAAGCGCACAAGTCCGGAGTTAATCCCGTTCGGAATCGCCGGGAACCCGCCCGCCAGGTCGAGTTGCAAATCTGCCCGCGTCTTCGCACCCGCCACGGTCGGGCCGAAGGCCTCGAAGCCGATCTCCGACTGTCGCAGCGTCGCACCGAAACTTCCGCCGGAGTCGCTCGCCGGCCTCGCATAAGCAACCGTGGGAAGATCAATACTATCCACCACCCCTTGATTGCTCACCAGGTTCATCAAAACGATGCCCGACAGCCGCACCTTATACTTCGATGCGCTTTCCACTTTCGTCTGATACTGTTCGTCCACTTTGCCGCTCAGAAGTTGGTATTCCTCTTCCGCGCTGGCCGCATGCTCGCCCTTGTTCTGATGTTTTTTTTGATCATCCGGTTTCTGATCTTCCGGGCTCGCTAAGACGTTCTGCGAGATGCTCGCAACCGCGTCGGAACTGGTCATTGACGTTGACGTCGACGTTGGCGTTGCCGACTTCACCACCGCATCCTTCAACACTGCAATCCGCGGTACCGTTCCAGTGCGGACTTCGTCGAGCTCCCGGCGCAGTTCCGCCGTTTCCGCGCGCGCTCGCTGCCAATCGGAGCGCATCCCGGCAACCGCCGCCTGCAACTCCCGCACTTGCTCGCGCAGCTCCCGCACCGAGTCACTCTCCGCATTATTTGCCGAAGCGCTCTGCGCGGCCGAAGCAGGTGGCCTGGACCGATTCGCAGGTTCCTGCGCCAGGCCGAAAGCGGTCCACGCCGTCACACCGATCAGCATCCCCCATCGCAACCACTCGAACCACCGCGTCTTGTTCATCCTCATGTCGCCTCCCGCTCGCTGTCCGCACTGCATTTTGAATTTCGGGTGTGAACTTCAATCGCGCGCCTCAAGTCTGCGCTCCGGAATCTTGCATGCAAGGGTTTCGCAACCGCGCTTTGCCGTCTAGTTGGCATGCCGGGCTGCCAAGGCATTTTCCGCCGAGGGATTCAGCGGAATACTCACCCGAAAAGTCGTTCCCGAGGACGACGTTCGCTCCACCGCGACATCGCCCCCGTGGTCCTGCAGAATCTTTTGCACGACCGTCAATCCCATCCCTGTGCCATTTTCCTTGCCGTGGCTCACAAACGGTTCGAACAGCCGGTCACGCACTGCCTCCGCGATTCCGGGGCCGTTATCCTCGATGCGAATTTCCAAACTCTCGCCCTTGCGTCTCAGACTGATATCGATTTTTCCGGTTTCCCCCGGCACCGCCTCGCACGCATTCAGCAGCAAGTTGAGCAGGGCGCGTTCCAGTTTTTTGAAATCGAACCATCCTTCGGTAAGGCCTTCGCAGGAAATCCGTATCCGTATGCGCTGAAATTCGGGATGCGCCTTGACCCCCTGCACTGCGCGATCCACCGCCGAACGAACGTTGCCGTACGTGGGACGCAGCGACTCTCGCGTGCGTGAGAATTCCAGCAGCGACTCGATCAACTCCGTCATCTGGTTGACCGCAATCCGTATCTCGGCATATAGATCTTCGCGCTGCCCCGGCGTCAGGTTGCTCTCGCAGAGAAATTCCGCATTGGCCATGACCGCCGCCAGCGCATGCCGCAGATCGTGCGAGATCGAACTCGCCATGCGCCCAATCGTCGCCAGTCGTTCCGCATCCAGCAACTCGCGCTGAGTTTTCTGCAGATTCTTCCTCATCCGGTCGAAGGTTCCGGTGACCTCAGCGACTTCGTCTCCGCCCCGCACCTGCAGCGGATAGGCAAAATCGCCCAGTTCCAGCGCCCGCACTCCCGCCACCAGATTCTCCAGCGGACGCGTGAAAGTGTGCGAGATCAGAAAAACCAGCAGGCTCCCCGCCAGAACGGCGGTCAGCCCGAGCGCCAGCAGCAATTCGTTCAGGCTGCGCAAAAATGCAGTGGCCTGATCGAACGATTTCAACACCCACAGATTCAGCGGCGGTGCACCCGACATCGGCAAATCCACCGACGTTGCCAAAAAACGTTCCTCGCCCAGCCGGATCTGATCGCCTTGCGGAGGGCCGCCCGCCTCCGTTCTCGGCGCCACGCGGAGCAACTCCGATTCCTGGGCAGGCTTCAGAGTGCTCCGCACGATCACGTCTCCATAGCGAAACGCAATTTCGCTCGCGGCCACCCGGCTCAGGTCGCGGGCAACGCCGTCGTCAATTTCGTAACCGAGCAGCAAGTATCCCAAAACCTGACCGCCGCTCGTGGGACCAAAATAAATATCCCGGAGGAAAACTTCGTAGAGGTGGCCCTCGACATACCACCAGTGTCGCGTTTCGGCACTCGATCCTAAGTTCGACACAACTTGCGAAAAGAAATCCTGCCCTTGTCGAACCGTGATTTCCGGCGGAGTGGCCTGCAGCGCCATCACCCTGCCGGAAGAATCGGCCAGCGAAAGCAGGTCGCTGCCCGCCAGTTGCCACAGATCCCGCGAAGCGTCCTGGATGGTTGCCGGATCATGCGTGGTCATCAGCGCCCGCACATTTGGAAGGTCGGCCAGGAGCGCCGCCGAACGCTCGAGCGTCACTTCCCTCTGTTTTTGAAAGTTGTGAAACGCGGAA
>JBEKXC010000118.1:0-14600 GCA_049512435.1 Terriglobales bacterium
CAACGATCCGGTGAGCCAGATCGGCCTTCGCGCGTGCCTCTTGGGGATGGACAACTCCCAGATCGGCGTAGACGTTTCCACTGCCTTCCACGTACCCATGCTTCTTCATCCTGATTCATCCTTAGTTCAACGTAATTCGTTCAGCGTAATTCTTCCTACACCTAACTTTTTCCTTTCAGTTTTTCCAGTTCCACCACTTGCGCGAGGCGCTGCTTCACCAGATCGATTTCATGCTTCGGCGTCGCGATGCCCCGTTTGGACTTCTTCTGGAACACATGCAAAACATAAACGGCCTTCGGGAACCTGACCGTATAAACGGCCCTGAACGCATCTCCCCTGAAATCGGAAACGATCTCCAGAACACCCGGCGCAATACCTCTCAAGGGCTTTGCGTTCTCCGGCGTTTTGCCCCTCTGGACGCGCTCCAACGCAAACCCAATCTCGTCCTTGACCTCTTCCGGCAGGTCGCGCAGCACTTTCAGCGAATCCCCCATGAACCGCAGCGGCCTGATCGAAGTGGCTGTCATTGTACAAGCGTAGAATATACTACTTTTAGCATACTGTCAACCATTGCGGATCTGTTAAGTCCTTATTTATTAATTATGTAGCGGGAACAACTCGCCTAACTCTATGATTCTAATGGAACGAGAAAATAGGGGGTAGCGGGTAGCGGTGAAACTTGGGCGAATACCTTGACAGGTCGGGGAGGGCTGCCTCGCGAAAGCTTTCGAGGCAGGTGCTCACACTCCCTTGACTCTTTCACGGAGGACGTTGGTGCGCATTGTTAGCGGGTTTTACAAACTTTCGTCGGCGTACTCCGAGTTTGCGACGGAGTTCGTGCGGGAATGCATTCTAACGATCAGCAGTCCCACCAGAACCGCGCTGATCAGCATCACCACCCGGATGTAGAGGCCGGCATGAAAGGCCTGGTCTCCGGCAGCGGTTCGAACCAGGCCCGAGGTGGCGCTGATAGTGCAGAATCCGAAATAGAATTTTTCCATCCATCCGCGGGAAATCACGAGAAGCCACAAAAGAACGGAGGAGACTACGGCAAAGATTCCGCAGAGTATCCAGGTAGCACGGGATACCGTGGCCGAGACCCAGATACCACTGGCAGGATTGGCGGCAACCATCTGCCGCACCGCGATCAGGAGGAACACGACGGAATGCACCAGTGCGACGACGGCGCGTTTGCGGTTGGTGAGAATGGAAAATCCGCCCATGCGTGATTCACTGTACCGGAAATGACGGGCATGAGGCTGTGATCCAGATCACGCGAGGCAGGTCACGCCAGGCGAGGATCATGCTGGTCTGCGGTTTGTGCACATAGTCAAAGGCCTCGGGCGAGCGTCCTTCGATCTCGGATTCGCTCGGGGTTTCGGCAAAACTGGACAGGTCCGTGCCACACGAGAACTTACAAAATGTGCGATATCGCACACTTCTAAGACCGGAAAGAGAGTAGTGTTGAGTTGTCTCTTCTAGCATCCTTCCGCCGTAATCGTACGGTGACGGTCCCTTGCGAAAATTAGACAGCGTTTGCGCTGTGCAATGTGCAAGGAGCCGTTATGGCCAACAAAACACATCTGTCTGCAAAGTCCTCTTTGACGCCACCCCGCGCTGACGGTGACGGCAACCATATCCACAACGAGATCCTGCTCGGCTTGCCGCCGGAAGAGTCCGAACTCCTCTTCCCAAAATTGGAGTTTGTACGTCTGACGATTCACCACGTGCTGCACGAGCCGGGCGATACTTTGAAGTCTGCCTATTTCCCGAACAGCGGCTTAGTGTCCATCCTGAGCGTCTTCCCGGACGGAAAGAGTGTGGAAGTGGGTCTGGTGGGCAAGGAAGGTTTTGTCGGGTTGCCGCTGGTTGCAGGGTTTCGCACCGCCCCAACCCGGGCCGTGACTCAGATTGAGGGCTCCGCCTTTCGAGTCGAGGGTGAGACGCTGGTGGGAATTCTGCAACAGTGCCTGACCCTGGAGCGGCGATTACAGCAGTTTGCGCAGATCTCGACCATGCAGGTCACACAGATTGCAGCCTGTAATCGTCTGCATGAAGTGAATGAGAGATTGGCGAGATGGTTATTGATGAGCGCCGACCGGATCGGATCGAATTCGGTGCCCTTGACTCAGGAATTGATTGCCCAAATGCTGGGCACTCGCCGCTCCAGCGTGACCGTGGCGGCCGGAATGTTGCAGAAGGCGGGCCTCATCGCCCACAGTCGCGGAGACGTGCAGATCATCGACCGGCGAAGACTGGAAGAAGCAGCCTGCGAGTGCTATGGAATCATGCAACTGCAGATTCAAGAATGGCGGAGCGAAACGAAGTAGCGGCCCTTGGCGCGCCAGCGCACATTCGCCAGTTTCTTAGCGTACCGACACTTGGCCGGCGTCAGCGTAGCCTGAGCGCTCGCGCATTGTCCGCGAGAAAAACTATTCCGCCTCATCGGGGATAGGTCGTGGGGAATAAGTCATGTCGGAAGACGCCACTATCAACTTTGATTTTGATCGGCATTTGATTACCTGCCCGCACTGCCAAAAGCAATCTGTGCATCCTTGGTCAGGAACCATGATCCTGTTTTCCCCGGCGAAATGCACGTATTGCGGCCGGCAGTTTGTCATCCTGCTGAACCAGTCGCAGCGGGTGATGTAGAGACAACCTCCATTTCAGAGCGTCCGCGCCACACGAACGACCCGAACCTCTTGTAACACTAAGATGCGTTCATTTCCTTTTGACAGGAGGTTTGTGGCCGGGGAAAATGGCGGGTATCCGTGCGTGCCTGAAAAACTCAATCCACAACCTTAGGCCACAATTTGGAGAGGAAAACTATGAAGAAAACGATTGCCGTTGCCGTTCTTTCTGTGTGTCTGTCGTTCGTTGCCGGGATCGCGGTTGCCGACAGGGTGCATGACTGGCACGATCTGGATGCGGTCCATCACCACGTGGAAGAAGCGATCAAAGAGTTGGACCATGCCCGCGCCGCGAACCATTACGATATGGCGGGGCATGGCGCAAAGGCGGAAGAGCATCTGCACGCAGCGGAGCGCGAGTTGCACGATGCGATCGAAGCGATTCGGGCAGAGCGGTAAAAGCTGCCGGCTGCCAACCATTAGCCATCATCAGCTAGCGGACGTCAGCGGACTTTTGCTGATGACGGATAGCTGACGGTGGATGGCTGTTTTTCGGTTTCTGGGCGCGGGCCTATGCCCGCGCTTTTTCATTGGCGCAATAGGGCGCAATCATCAACGGCCGCGGGCAGAATTGTCCGCGGCCATTGCTCCGGTCAGGCGTCAAACGAGATGGGTGACTCCGCGGTGAGGGCTGCTCCGCCGAGCGCGAACTGTTGTAATTGTTGCGCCAGCGTAGTGTAGGTCTGTTGCGCGCTGGCAAGGTTAGTGGACGAGGCGCTCGGGCTGAATTGATTGGGGTCCTTGAACTGGAAGCCCGTGCCGTTGGAAAGTCCGCCGCCGGTATGCTGGTTGGGGGGGACGCGGTGAAACGGAGGAGTACCGACGCCACCATGGAGATCCTGCTGCACGGTGGAGAGATCCTTTTGTGCGGCGGCGAGGTTGCCGGACTGAAGATCGGAGGCGAGCTGATTGAAGGACTGATTGAGGGGGTTGGTTGTAGCGGTGGAAGTAGCGCCTGAGGTGGCAGCGGGCTGCGAAAAGGCTTGTTGCAAAGTAGCGAAATCGGACTGCGCTTCAGAAAGATTGCCAGACTGAAGAGCCTGGCTGAGCTGTTGCAATTGCTGTTGCATAGGATTGTTGGAAGCGAGTTGATATGGATTGAAGGTACTGCTTTGAATCCCGGACATGGACATTGATGTACCTCGATGTAAAAGTTGAGTAGCGCTCCACCGGGAATTCGCCGCGGAGCGTGCGTGCTGACGCCGGCGAAATTCCGCGTGGACCTGGTGCGGTGGGAGCACGCTCGATTCCATTTGTCGCGGTAAGTGGCGCGGAAGAAATGACGGTGCGTTTTGTGGCGGTTGCAGAGAATCGCGATCGGCGAGTCGGCGCGGTGCGGGCCGCGCGGGGCAAAGCCTGCAGGCATGGTGGAGGCAAGAGTTGCCGGGTGCGGCATGCGCTCGGCACACCATCGCTCGACAGCTTGATGCAACGGTGGTTGGCTACCTGCCGCGCACAGCTCTTGTAGCCTTCGGCTGCGCTCGCGGCGGGCTCGCAGGTCCCGTCCCACACTCGCCAATCTTGAAACCGAATTCAAAAACAGTAAACTTGTTCGCATGGCGCGAAACTTCAAAGACTTGTCGGAGCGCGAAATCCTGGCGCTCGCGATTTCACTGGAAGAAGAAGACGGCCGCGTGTATGCCGATTTTGCCGATGGCCTGCGCGAGACCTATCCGGCGACGGCGAAACTGTTCGATGACATGGGCGCGGAGGAGTCTGGGCATCGAGCGTCGCTGATCGCAACTTACAGGGAACGATTCGGGGAGCATATCCCGCTGATCCGGCGGCAGGATGTGAAGGGTTTCGTGCAACGGCGGCCGTTCTGGCTGACGCGTCCTTTGAAGATTTCCGAGGTGCGCAAGCAGGCAGAGATCATGGAATTAGAGACGCGCCAGTTTTACCAAAAGGCGATCGGGCAGGTGACCGATGCAGGGATCCGTAAACTGCTCGGCGATCTGGAGGAGGTCGAGCGCAAGCATCAGGTGGCGGCGGAGGCCCTGTCGGAGAGCATTACTCCGGCAACTAGAAGGACGGAAGATGAAGCGCAGCGGCGATTGTTTGTGTTGCAGATTGTGCAGCCCGGGCTGGCAGGGCTGATGGATGGCTCGGTATCGACGCTGGCTCCGGTATTTGCGGCGGCATTCGCCACGAAGAGCAGTAACGATGCGTTTCTGGTCGGCCTCGCGGCATCGATTGGAGCGGGAATCTCGATGGCGTTTGCCGAGGCGCTGTCTGATGATGGGTCAATGACGGGACGTGGGCGTCCTGTGCTGCGCGGCGCAGTAACAGGATTGATGACGACGGCTGGCGGCATCGGACACACGCTGCCGTTCCTGATTAAAGACTTTCATGTCGCGCTTATCACGGCAGTGATTATCGTAGCCATGGAGTTAGCCACAATTGCCTGGATCCGGAATCGCTATATGGATACGCCGCTGCTGTCGGCGGCGTTTCAGGTGGTGGTGGGCGGAGTGCTGGTGTTTGCGGTGGGGATTTGGATTGGCAGCTCGTGAGGGATTGGTAATTTGGTAATTTGTAATCGGTAATTTCACCTGAGCCCGGCTTAGCGGGAGTAGACTCAGTGGAGAATTCGAGTTAGGGAGTGGCATGCCTGCTCAACGGAATGAAGTGATCACGAAGGACCCGGATATCCTTGGGGGGACGCCTGTCTTCAGAGGAACGCGCGTTCCGTTTCAAGCTTTGATCGACTATCTGGAAGGTGGGCAAACGCTGGATGAGTTCCTTGAGAATTTCCCCACCGTGACGCGTGAAGCAGCCGTTCACGCCTTGGAACACGCCAAATCACTCGTTGTCAGCCAACTTCAATGAAACTGCTGCTCGACGAGTGTCTTCCACGAAAACCCACGCTTGTCAGAAAACTCTGCGTCCCCGCGGCCTCGCCGGTGATCTATTTCCCATGGAAGCCACAGTTCGTCCTCCAACCTGGAAGACCTTGCTGGCCTTCGCCATCATTTATTTCGTCTGGGGCTCGACCTTCCTGGCGATTCGCGTCGGTGTGCGCGAGGTTCCGCCGCTGATTCTTGCGAGCATGAGGTTTTTCGTTGCTGGAGTCGTGCTCTTTTTGTGGATGCGCCTAACCGGTACGCCATCTCCGTCGCGTCGCGAGTGGCTTGCGGCTTCGCTTCTCGCGGTTTGCATTTTTGTGGTCGATTACGGCCTGTTGTTCTGGGCTGAACAACGCGTGCCTTCGGGAATCGCCGCCGTGATGCTGGCGACCATTCCAGTCTTTATGGCGCTCTCGGAGATAATTTTTCTGCGGACGCAACGGCTTACATTGCGGCTTGCGCTGGCTCTTCTGGTAGGGATCGGCGGTGTGTCCGTTCTGGTGAGCCGGTCAGTAAATATTGGCGAAGCTCCCATCGATCGTGCGGGAGCAGTCGCGCTCGTGATCGCCGCCATGAGCTGGTCGATTGCTTCGGCGCTTACCCGCAAGCTCCCGTTGCCCGCCTCAAAAGTAATGAGCTCCGGAGCGCAGATGCTGGCGGGAGGAATTTTGCTGGCGCTGACTGCGGCAATATTCGGCGAGTTCCGCGGATTTCACATTTCGGCGGTCTCTCGCGGCGCCTGGTTCGCGCTCGCTTACTTGATCGTGGCCGGCTCCATCATTGGATTTACCGCCTACGTCTGGCTCATCCATCATGAATCGCCAACCAAAGTTGGCACCTACGCCTACGTCAACCCGGTAGTAGCGGTAATCGTCGGCTATTTTCTTGGCGGCGAGACCATCGGTCCTAGAACCCTGCTCGGAACGCTTCTGGTGCTCGTCAGCGTGATCGTGATCACCACCACCCGCGCCAGGAAGCCTGCGGTCGCGCCCCTGGTGGAACCGCTGCAGGAAGTGGCGGAACCATAGTTCATTAACACAGTTCACACCATAGCTCACCACCATGTTCACCACCATCTCAAGCCAGGAGCACCTTGCTCGTATAAGTGCTCCTGTGCAGATGCGGTCATTTGGCTGGGGTCAGAATGCGCTCGATTTGGTGGATATGGTTGATATCGTGTCCGGCTATCATGCGGACGATGTGCTCGATCGATTCCTGTCCGCGCTCGGAATGCTGGCCATAGTGCTTCCACTGCTCGGGGGAAAGCGATTTGAGAAGCGCAAGATTTGCTTCCCGCAAAACGCGCTGTAGTTCGATGGATTTGCGGGGGTCGCGTTTCTCGTAGCGTCCGGCAATGACCCACGAGTTCTGATCATAGGCTTGGACAGGCACGCCCGGGGCTCCGAGGATGGAGCGCATGCGCCAGCTAATTACGATTTCGGCGTCGGCGAGGTGAGCCAGGATCTCGGCGACGGACCACTTTTCAGGCGCGGGTCGCTTGCGGAGTTTCGCGGTGGGGACGCCCTTGATGAGGCGAGCTAATTTCTTCGGCGTCGCGGATTGGACTTTGATCGGGTCTACCCCTTGGGCGTTGGCCATGATGCGATGCGTGTATTGCTGAACGGTTTCGGGCATTTGGAATCTCCTCGTCTTGCAATACTTATAATTTAACGTCGCTCCATTTAGCCAGCGCCAAGCCATGAAGACGACGACGTCGCCATGCGTCGCCCCTACAGAGTTCGTCAGTCGGCTGACCAACGGTCAAAAAGAAAAGACCGCAGTGGAGGAAACGAACGAAATCCCTCCCTAGGGGCCATTGAAAAATCGTTTCAATATACTGTATCTTTCGTTGACCGAAGGTCAAAGAACTTGGGAGGAGTTGGGCCATGGAAGGGATTACGAGTAGTCTGGCAAAACCGACGCAGATTCGGCGGGACGGAAAGCCTCGTCCGCGCTCAGAAGCCAAGCGGGCGCGGATTGTGGAGGTGGCGATCCGGCATTTTGCCGAACGCGGCTATAGCGCGGCACGAGTGGAAGATATCGCGGCTCAGTTGGGCATTGCCAAGGGGTCGGTGTTTCAGCACTTCAAGAGCAAGGATGGATTGTTTTTCGAGGCGTACAAAAAGGCAGTGCAATCGTTTCCGAAATATTTGCAGGCTCCGGCGGCGGCGCAGGAGCGGGGATTCTTTGAACTGCTGCGGTACTGGCTGGGATGCACGGAGAATATGGTGCGCGATAACTGGTCGTCATACCGGATTTATCTAATTGGTAATTATGGGACGGATCTGGCGCTGCGGCGGGAGATCAATCGCTTTCTAGTGGCGGAGGATCCTTATGGATGGCGCGAGTTTGTGAGTTTTGGAGTAAGGCGGGGAGAGTTGCGGACCGATCTGGATGTGGACATGATTGGCTCGATCCTGGAGTGGACGATGGATCGGTTTCAGGATGCGCTGCTTACAGAGGAGTTAGATCCGGGATTGTTCCGGAAGTCGGGACCGGTTCCGGAGGAGAAAGAAGCGCGCATTGAGCAGTTTGTGGAATTATTGCGGCGGGCGATTGGATCCGAAACAGTGCAGGTAACCGGAAAGAAAGCATGAAGCACGGAATGAGCATGAGTATCGAGCAGATTGTGGCGAGTTATGACGAGACGGCGCCATTGACGGAAGCGTCGACGATTCCGGCGCCGTGGTATGTGGATCCGCGGATCGCAGAACTGGAGCGGCAGACGGCTTTCTCGCGGACCTGGCAGGTGATGGGACGAGTAGACCAAGTGGAAAAACCGGGACAGTTTGTGACCGCGACCGTGGCGGGAGAGCCGCTGGTGGCGGTGCGCGGGAACGATGGCGTGCTGCGGGCATTTTATAACGTGTGCCGGCATCATGCGGCAGCGGTGGTGACGGAGCCTTGCGGGCAGGCTTCGATCTTGCATTGTCCATATCACGGATGGAATTACGGGCTGGATGGGACGCTCAAGGGGATGCCGGAGTTCGATGGAGTCAAGAACTTCGAACGTAAGGACAACGGGCTCGTCCCGGCGAAGGTGGAGACTTGGGAAAAGTTTGTTTTTGTGAATCTGGATGCGGAAGCTGCTCCGTTGGCGGAGTTTCTCGGGGGATTGACAAAGCGCGTGGCTCCGCTCGGGTTGAGTAAGCTGCACTACTTTGCGACCAAGAGTTATGACATTAACTGTAACTGGAAGGTATTTGTCGATAACTACTTGGATGGCGGCTATCACGTGCCGCATTTACACAAGGGACTTAGCTCGGTGCTGGATTACAAGCAGTACACGATCGAGAATGAAGACCGGTATTGTTTGCAGTCGAGTCCGATGCTGAGTTCGGATGAGGACAGGGCTACGGGCACGACGCGGAGAGGCGACCGGGCCTGGTATTTCTGGCTGCATCCGAATTTCATGTTCAATTGCTACGAAGGGTATCTCGATACGAATCTGGTGATTCCGATTGATGTGGACCATTGCCGGGTGATTTTCGACTTCTACTTTAGCGACGTCAGCGAAGCGGCTCGCGCCTACAACGAGCAGAGCGTGGCGGTGGGGCATCGGGTGCAAGATGAGGACTTGGGGATTTGTGAAGCAGTGCAGCGGGGGCTGAAGTCTCGCGCGTATGGCGCGGGGCGGCTCTCCGCGCGGCGGGAAGCGGGAGAACAGTTGTTTCATCAGTTGCTGGCGGCGGATTTGAAGAGTGGGCTGGGGCAAGCGGCAAGAGCGGGGTAGGGTGAGATCCGACCGGAGTACGAGGAGAGCGTTACCCGGCAGGCCGCGATGGAATCCAGTTGCCTGTTTTCCGCAACCAATTGCAGCTGTGCCGTTTGTTGGTCCTTCTTTAAAAGCCAAGGGTAGTTCTTGAACCATCGCCTGACCTGTGATCTACTTGCAGGACGTGGGCCCCCGCCTGAAGGAATCTAGTATGAAGAGTCTGCGGCAATCCTGGTGGCTGCGTGTGGCTGCGCTGATGGCGGGCGTTCTCGCCACGAGTGCGCTTAGCGCGCATGCAACTGAATATGTGTTTACCAATGACGACCCGGGTGTCAGCGTTTTTGCGGTGACACCAGGCGGTGTGCTTGCCCTGCAGCAACAATTGCAAATCGGTGGGTTTGGTAATGTGGCAGGCTTTTTTGGGGCTAACCGGATCAGCGTATTAGACAGCGGGAACCAGCAGTGCGTCTATGCGTCCGCAGCTTCGACCGGAGAGATTGCGGGAATTGTCGTCAGTACCTTGACGGTGGCTGGCAGCGCGAGCGGATCCCCGACCGACAGCGGCGCGGCCAATGGCATTGGGTTGGCGATGAATAGCCAATATTTATATGCCAGCTTCACCAGTTCGAACACGATTGGGACCTTCCAGGTCCAGCCGGGATGCAGTCTGACTTTCGTCGCTGATGTCTCCGGGGCCGGTTTGGCGGGGGGAATGATCAATGGGATCGCGATCCGCGGCAACATCATGATTGCCACCTTCACGGATGGCTCGATTGAATCCTTTGACATTTCCGCGGGCACTCCGGTGTCGAATGGCGACGAACAGTATTCCAGCGCGACGCTGTCTTCTACGGACGCGACGTATCCCAACTCCATCGACATCACGAGTGATGGCCACTACGCGATTTTCGGCGACACCTCGACGTTGGGGGTGGTGGAGGTCTCGGACATTTCCTCCGGCAAGTTGATGCCGACGGTGGTGCACACAACGAAAGCCACCATCAGTTCGAGCAACGTCATGCTGAGCCCTGACGAAACTCTGCTTTATGCGATCAATACACAGGGGGCCACTGTCAGCGCGACGTTTTTTGACAAGAAGACGGGCAAGCTTTCCGGCGGCTGTACATCCGGGCAACTCACGGGCGAGTCGGCGAATTGGTCCTATCTGGCAGGACTGGGCTTGATTAGCGAAACGGGAAACGGCGGTGGAGTGTACGTGGCGGAGTTTGGCACCCCGTCCGGGATCGCCATGGTGACGCTCAATTCCTCGGGCGGGAACTGTTCGCTGCAGGAAGCGCCGAGTTCGCCGTTCGCAGATCCGAACAGCGCGGGATTGCTGTCCATTGGCACTTTCCCCCCTCGGTCTTTCTAGGAAATTTCTAGGAAGTTAAGGTAATAAGGTGGCTCGGAAGGACATCGGCTTGCTGATATCCGGGATGAAGGACGGGAAGCCTTGACCACTGGGGCAAAGAGCCAGGCAGGGAGTGGAATCTACTACCAATTTTCTGCAACTGTTTGCAGCAAGGGTCGTTGTTTTGGGCAGTGGAGACCGCCTGAAGGAGTCTATTGGGCTTCTATAGGTGATTCATTATGACGAAATGCACACAAAGATCTAACCATCGCGCTCTCGCTGGCTTAGCTGTTCTGGCGGTTCTGTTTATGTTTTCTGCATCGCTGAGCGGGCAGGGGACGGCGCCTGCTTTCGCCAGAAACCTTGCCATAGCAGGGCCGGACCGGCCTCCGGAAGTGCCGGAGGGTTACGTGATCACACCGTTCGGCTATTTTCATCCATCCTGCGTGTTTGGGATCGAGGAAGGTGAGACGCTGCTGGCAGATGGCCGCGTCGAACATGCCGATGGCACGGTAGAGGCGAGCATTCCGATTTGCAATTATCCGCGTTACACTCCCACGGGATTGCTTGTAACCGAAGGCCTAATCGGTGCCAGCGGGAAAAACAAGCCTACAGTTGACGGCTGGCTTGAATTCGTGGCGGCTACCACGACTGCTTCGTACGGCGAAATTACCGCAACCTGGACGGTGCCGCCGCAGCCGTCTACCGAGGGTTATCAGAGCATATTTTTCTTTCCCGGCTTAGAGGACATCAACAATGTGCAAAGCATTCTTCAGCCCGTGCTGCAGTGGTACGGGCCGGGACCCTGGGCTATGGCGAGCTGGAACTGCTGCATCGTAGGCACCGCTTGGGAAAGCCATCCGGTGAAAGTGAGTCCGGGCGATACCATCCTTGGGAAGATTATTCCCTCGTGCAAGAAGGCATCGAATTACTGTACCAGCTGGAAAGTGATAAGTCAGGATGAGACTACGGGTAAGGAGACAGTTCTGCGTAAGATTCCCGCCGAGGGGCAGTTTTGGAATTGGGCCTTCAGCGCTGTGCTCGAAGTTTACGGCGTGCAACAATGTAGCTATTTTCCCGACAATAACAGTGTCGTATTCACAGTCCAACTGTACGACCAGAACCGCAATTTGATCTCGGATCCGGGTTGGATAGGAACTCCCGCGCCTGCGGGCACAAACCCGAGTTGCAACTATGGTCTGAACGTAACGGCGACACAAGAGACGCTTGAGTATTAGGTGGAGTTCAATGAGTTCTGTCGCGAACATCCCCCTAGTGTGAAGCGACGTATGAAGCGACTGCGACAGACCTGGTGGTTGCGTGCGGCTGCGTTGATGGCTAGCGTTCTCGCCACAAGCGGACTTGCAACGGGTGCAACTCAGTACGTCGTCACCAATGACGACGCGGCATTTCCGTATTTAACCAGTGTCAGCTTTTACACTGCGGCACCGGACGGCCTGCTGACTTTCACGCAGCAAGTGCAAACGGGTGGTACTGGCGTCGGCGGCGGCTTTTTTGGCACAAACCGGATCAGCGTACTCGACAGCGGGAACCAGCAGTGCGTCTTTGCATCCGAAGCCTATACCGGAGATGTCGTGGGAATTGCCGTCAGCACGCTGACAGTGAGCGGCAGCGCGACTGGATCCCCAACCGACAGCGGTGCGGCCAATGGCATTGGGCTGGCGATGAATAGCCAATATTTATATGCCAGCTTCACCAGTTCGAACACCATCGGGACCTTCCAGGTCCAGCCGGCATGCGGTCTGACCTTTGTCGCGGATGTTTCCGTGAGCGGCTTGGCGGGCGGCATGATCAATGGCATGATGATCCACGGCAACATCATGGTTGCCACCTTCACCGACGGCTCGATTGAATCCTTTGACATTTCGTCGGGAACTCCGGTGTCGAATGGCGACGAACAGTATTCCACTGCGACGCTGTCTTCTACGGACGCGACGTATCCCAATTCCATCGACATCACGAGTGATGGCCACTACGCGATTTTCGGCGACACCTCGACGTTGGGGGTGGTGGAAGTCTCAGACATTTCCTCCGGCAAGTTGACGCCGACGCTGGTGTACACATCCAATGCCAGCATTAACTCGAGCAACATTATGCTGAGTCCGGACGAAACCTTGCTTTATGTGATCAATACGCAAGGGGCGAGCGTCAGCGCAAAGTTTTTTGACAAGAAGACAGGCAAGCTTTCCGGCGGTTGCACCTCGGCCCGAGTGAAGGGCGAATCCGCGAACTGGTCCTATCTGGCAGGACTGGGCTTGATCAGCGACACGGGAAACGGCGGCGGAGTGTATGTGGCGGAGTTCGGCAGCCCGTCCGCGATCGCGATGGTGCAACTCAATTCCTCGGGCGGGAAGTGTTGGCTGAAGGAAGTGCCGCAGTCGCCGTTCGCAGATCCGTACAGTTCGGGATTGCTGTCCATCGGCACCTTTCCTCCGCGGTCTTTCTAGCAGGGCGTCTAACAGGCCGTCAATCCGCGGCCTCCAAGAAGGGTTTAATTCGACGCCCTTCGGCGCCGCTAACGCGGTATCCTGATACGAAGTGGGCGTGACTACGTGACTAAAGGAACGCCGGAAACAAAACCGTGGGATTTGCGCAGCCCTGTAGAAAATAATGTGGAAAGATTGATGCTTTCGTTGGCTTCGATCTTCAAGAATTTACGCCCAGGAATTTGACTTAGGAAATGTGAAGGAGTTGGACATGCGGCTGCGGTCGAGGTGGTTGCTGGCAATCATATTTTGCGGATGTTCTTTTCTGAAGCTCGCGGCGTCCGACTGTCCCCCTCGTCCGGCGTCGGGCAGCGTGGTGAATGACCCCTATAGCATTTCCTCCCAGAATGGCGTTCTTTCCGCCGCACTTTACCTGGCACACTCGGTGGATGAGAAAGGCTATACCCACTACTGTTACAAATATGACGCCTCTGGTCAGGTCGTCGAGGCGCCAACCTTGCGCCTCAATCCTGGAGATACGCTGAATCTCACGGTCGCCAATCGCATCAAGGATGACGATGCGATAAAGACAAAGACGAAGATGAACATGAACATGAAAACGTCAGGCGCGGCCGGTCAGACCTGTGGCGATGGCGGAGACCCGACGCTGGATGCCACAAACGTGCATTTTCATGGCTTGAATGTTCCTCCCATATGCCATCAGGACGATGTGATCGATACCCTGATTCAGCCCGGCGACCCTGGCTTTAAGTTCAGTATGCAGATTCCCACGACCGAGCCGCCGGGCTTGTATTGGTACCATCCTCACGTGCACGGGTTTACGGAATTTCAGGTGAACGGGGGCGCGGCCGGAGCAATCATTGTCGAAGGGATGGAGAAATATCGGCCCGAAGTTAAGGGACTTACGGAACGCGTCTTCGTGATTCGCCAGCAGTACCTGGTTCCGTGGATCCCCGGCCCCTACCAATATACGATTAACTATCAGGTAGCGGCTGTTGGCGCTCTTCCACCAATCATTCAAATGGCGCCGGGTGAGAAGCAGTTCTGGAGAGTGGTCAATGCCACCATCCAGGACTTCCTGCAGTTGCAGGTGCTGGACAATGACAAGCCCAAAAACCTGGAATTGATCGCGCTGGATGGTTATCCTCTAGCTCAGACCAGGGACGAAAAGGAAATTCTGATTCCGCCGGCCGGACGAGCTGAGTTTATCGTGCAAGCTCCTCCGGCTGGAGGAAGCGCGGTGCTGTTCACTCAGTCCTATTCCACCGGCCCGACGGGAAACGCGGATGTCGCGCAGGTCCTCGCCGATATCCAGCTCACAGACGCTGACAAATCATCGCACGCGGCACCGGCCGCGCCCGCACTCGCGCCCGCGCCAGCCCCCGCGCCAGCTCCCATGCCAACCACGGGGCTCAAGTTTTCCGACCTCGCGCATGCGACGGTAACGGCGCAGCGGAAGCTCTATTTCTCCGAGGAATTCGGCGGCACCAACGGTCCGATCCAGTTCTATATTACGGTGGGCGACCAGAA
>JBEKXC010000119.1:0-14567 GCA_049512435.1 Terriglobales bacterium
TTGCCCGTATTTCCCAGTGTTTAGCAGCCCACGGCAACCATTGAAGTTGTTGGAAACAATGGAAAGATGAGTTCTGAAAAGGCTAGCGTCGGCGGTTCAACTCCGTCCCTGGCCACCACATTAAACACCTGTATTATCAGTATTTTATAAACTTCTTGTTTTTCCTGTCTTGCCCCTGTATTGTATTTACTGTGGAAGCCGGGCGTTGAAATGATTATTTACAAGCGACACAGGGCAGAATGCCAGTACAGCGGAAAGGACCGAAACCAGTCTCACCGTTGCCAGTGCTCCATATACGTGGAGTGGAACGTCAACGGCAAACAGAACGTCATGGTAGTGCGGGACGAACTGTCGCATCCTGTGTCGTCTTGGACTGAGGCAGCGAAGATCGTTGCCGATAAAGAAACGAAGGGAAGCGCACCAGCCACGAAAACCGCTTCGATCACGATTGCGGAAGCCCGTCAACAGTTCATTGACAGCAAGGAATCCGAAGGCAATGAGAAGATTACGATTGCCAAGTATAAGCTGACGCTTGATCGTCTCAAGGAATACTGTGCTGAGAAGAATGTTACCTTGCTGGAAGAGATTACATCCGGCTTGCTGCTGACGTGGTTTGACACACAAGAGCACTGGTCTGCGCCGTCCGCCCGCTTGAGCTTTCATGCACGCATGAAGACGTTTTTTATCTTTTGCACGTCACGGGAACTCATTTCTAAGAACCCGATGGTAGCGGAAGGCTTCAAGCAGAACGTTAGGCGCTACTCGAAAGATGCAAAGAAACGCCGTCAAGAGACAATCTCGCCGTTGGACGCTAAGCAGGTTGAGAAGCTATTCGCTGCTTGTGCGACCACGCCCAACATTACGGCTGCGAATCGCAGCCGTGTACACGCCTTGATGCTGCTACAGCGTTACTCAGGACTGGCGCTGGTGGATGCAAGTTGCTTGGAGCGTGACGAACTGACCACAGACGGCAAAGTCTACCGTGTGAAAACCAACCGCCAGAAGTCAGATGAGCCCGTTAATAACGTCATCCCAACTTTCGTTGCGGAAGAACTGTTAAAAGTGAAGAACGGCAACCCGAATTACTTTTTCTGGACTGGCGAGTCTTTATCAGGTTCCGTTTCTTCACACTATGACAAGATTTACCGCAAGGTTTTCCAGCACGCAGGAATCGAAACGAACGGGCAGCTATCACACAGGTTCCGCCATACCTTCGCAGTGGAACTCTTGGAGGCGGGTGTGGACATTCGCAAGGTCAGCAAGGCTCTGGGTCATTCGAGCGTCACGACTACAGAACGCTACTACGCCAAGTGGAACAAGGCGCAACAGGACTTGCTGGACGACGATTTGACCGGAGCGTGGGGCAAATAAAAAGTAGGGCCAGAGCACCAGATGAAGTGATCCAGACCTATTTTGATGATCCAATCGAAGGGGAGGATGTGGTGGAATTCAGGCTACTGTATGGCGGCGATCTGCCCAGCGCCACAGGGACGAAGACTAGGGCAAAACTCAAGCACGCGATCCGGAAGGAGTTCCATCTTCAACTTCGTAACTTGTGGCACGGCGACGGAACGCTTAAGCAATTAGCTATGAGGACTGGCATTTTACAGGGCAAAGATGGAGGAGCGGATTTTAGCCCAGAGCGGAGAGCAGAGGAGGATATCGGCACGCCTGCCGCTTTGCAGGCTGGCCTGCACATGATCTCACAAAAGTGGGAGCGGAATGGGTACTCGTTCGTTCCGCTGGTCACCCGAGACCTATGCCTGCGATGCGCCATGGATATACTTTTCCTGCGTCCGGAAGACCCTAATCTATTCAGTGAACGCGGAGACCTCGACGCACGGCTCAAGACCATCTTCGATGCCTTGCGAATGCCCGCGAACCTGAATGAAGCAGGCGGCGTGGGGCCGGCAGAGAACGAACATCCATTCTTCCTGCTCCTTGAGGATGACAAACTCGTAACCGAGGTGCGGGTGGTGACGGACAAGCTCTTGTTCCCACCCAAGACGGCGAATGACGCGTTCCTAGTTATCCACGTAAAGCTCAAACCCACTCGGCCCTTGCCAGATAGTTGGGTCTTCGCCTAAGCGATAGGTCGCCACTGGCTAAAACCGCCGATCTTGAGCTAGTAACCGACCCTGAGAGAGGTGATCCCGTGTCCCTCAAGGAATGGCTCAACGAAAGACCGGGCGCAAAGCTGGACGAAGCCGAAAGTGTGCAGCGCGCCGCCGAACGTGAGCGTCCACCAGCGCCATTCGATCCGCGCACGCAAGTCTCGGCGGATGCCAAGTACATCGTGAAAAATTTAGTGCTCTGGCTTCTCGTGCTGCCCGCGCTTCTTGGATTGATTCTCTGGGCCGTTACGCATTTGAACTAATATTTGATTCAATGTTTTGGCTGCGTGCGTTGGTTCATAGAGATACGCCTCCCCTTCAATTTGCGTTGCAGCTAATTGGGAATGTGATCGCCGTTTCCATTTCTTCACTGGTCTATCACGCCAACAAGCTGGGCGTGCGGGAGTGAAACCTGGAGCCATCACACGCCGACATGGTCTCGAGCGAGTACTCGCGCGTGGCGCCACAATCGCAGCACACTTGATAGGTGCGGCCGCGGATCGTGAACACTCGGCTTATCGTGCCGTGGCGACAGCCGAAGAGGAAGTCAAATGCGCATCCGATGAATCTTTTCATTTTTCTGAGTTCAAAAAACTCTTCCTCAACTCCTCTTGGGTGGGTTTCGGGGCCGAGATCCGTGATGGAGTCGGCGAAGGCTGGAAGCGCCAGGGCTAGAAAGAGCAGGATGCTTAACGGTTTCATGCGGTGACCCCCTCGGGTGTCTGTTAGCGTTTGCGGCGCTGGGCTTCGCGATTGTTGCAGCGCTGAGAACAATAGAGCTGCGTCCGTATCCGAGGGGGAGAACTTCTTCGTGCAATCAGAAGTGAGGGGGACTTTAGCCTAAGATCGATCTCACTGTCAAGCTCGATCTCGTTTAGGACGCGGCCGCTTTGTTTAGCGTTCGCCGGGCGTTTATCCGAAGTTCTTAATGATTCCTGTCAGTTCGGACAGAATCTTTAGTCGCATTACGAAAAGATTACGCTCAACGCTGTCAAGAGCCTCGCCAGCGTTACCCTTCATAGCCTTCTCAGCTTCGTGAAGGTTCACAGTCTTCATTCTTTCGCTGACATCTTTTACGGCCTCCATTAGCTCTTTCAGCTTGTTGATTGAGATTCAACGTTGCTCATTTTCCTTTTCCGTTCCTTTGCAATTCGCCGTCAGGATACCAGACCAGCCGAAGAAAAGCCCCCTGGCGATGGCTGGGGCGATGAGGCGGAGATTGGCGTGACCATGGCCGATCCTAGCGCGTAAATGGCCCAGAGAATCAATCCGACGAGCGCCGTCAGCACCTTCGATAAGCAATATCGCAAAGTCTTCGCACAAGCCGGGATTGCAACGGACGGAATGTTGTCTCACAGGTTCCGCCATACCTTCGCGGTCGAGTTGTTGAAGCACGGCGTTGACATCAGGAAAGTTAGCAAGGCGCTGGGTCATGGCAGCGTGACGATTACCGAACGCTACTATGCCAAGTGGAACAAAGCGAAACAGGACTTGCTAGACGATGACCTGACAGGTGCGTGGGAGAAGTAAATAAAATGTCCCATGAATTGCCGTCTGTTTTGGTTTATAACCCTTTCTTGTTTGCAAGGTTCGTAAATGGATTTGGGCCAATTATATCCTTGGCTCACATGTGTAATTGTCCTTGCCGTGACAGGGCTAATTGCTTTTACATTCATCGTCATAACAATTTCCGCGCTCACAGTTCGCCGTTTGGATATTCACGTTTCCGGGTTGAAGCAAATCGCCGATCACGTCGGTGAGTTCCGAGCAAAATCGGGTAATGTGTTCCGCCGTCTTGGGAAACGTGTCGTGATACCTAGTCCATCCCCAAAAATACAAATGCCCGTGATGGTTTTTGATTGCGAGCATATCTTTGGCAGAAATAACGATGGGATTAGTCCGACTGGTTCCTTTTGGGCCGACAAACATCCTGAAGGGCTGGGTATCCTCGGGATAATCTGGGAAAGTGAAATCGTTTGGCAGTGGATCACGGAACCATTTAATGCTGGTATGCGTGATCATATTCTTCGTCGGCGTGTTCCCCCCATTTTCCCACATGAAGGCAACTCGCATTCTGCCGTCCGGTTTGTTCGCGGAATCAGTCAGTCGAGTAGCGTCAAAATTTGTAATGAAGACAAACGCCCTCTGGACATACAGAAGGGAATCCCTCGTGATCTGATTAGTTTCTTTGCCGTTTGTTACCGCGTCTTGCGTAGCCCTCATTTGGTAAATATTGACAATCAAAAGACCGATGCCTCCGAGAAGAGCGATCCCTTCACCAAGAGTCTTCCACCATGGAGTGTGATCTGGTCGGCAAGTGGTCTTAGTTTTGGTATTTTCTGGTTGGGATGGCACAGCATTCGTAACGGGCGTCAAGGTTGGCTTCCTGTTACTGCTTGCATCATTGGTGCTATCGTTTGGATGTGGAGTTTTAGTTTTATATGCCAACCATGAAACCAGAATACCGAGAAGGGCTAGAGGCCACAGAGATGATTTATTTCCGCCTGAAGGTTGCTCCATGGAAACTCCAGAATATATCGAAGGCCCGGAAGCGCGAGAGAACTTTGAACGCGGCATGATAGCACTGTTCAAAGTCCCCAAGCCACAGCCTGATCTTGGGGTCATCCCGTTTTCAAGGCGTCCGGTAAATGATTTCTACCGCTATCTGAATTGCACGGCTCTGCTGTCCGTGAATCTTCCCGGCTTTCTCAATAATCGTGAGGGCAGCCTCGGAGAGCTTGTACCGCTTGGCGAGATTGCGGCTCGTGTCCTTGAGCTTGTTGAGGCGGCGGGTCTCACTTTTCATTTGTGCAGAAATTCTAGCACCGGGCGGTGTCCCGCTGTGAACCTTCGGTTAGAATTCGATTGTTCTTGGAGTGTTAGAAAACCCTTTCAAAATCTGGTCCTTCGCAACTGCATAAACATTGGATCTTCGCGTCGTGAGTTCTGACGTTAGGAATGTGTAGTTTTCTAATCCCCATTACCCGGAGGTGTTGACCCGAATCGTCCCGACCGAAGCGAATACGCCGGTGTTTAAGGAGCAGGCTTGAGCACCACTGTGTTTCGTTCATCGCCAGCGATGATGCGGTAGAACCTTCTGAGCTCCTCGGCTTTATTGACCGGTACGCTGAGTTCCTTTATCTCAAAGGTGCGGGTATAGCCGACGACGTTGCCATTCACTACCGTCTTGGCGTGATAACTGGCAAAGCTGTAGTCCGCGTCGACAGGTGGGGGAATGTCATCCACGGCGTAGCCGGCCGGTATCGTGATTTCAAACGTATCCGTATCGCTGGCAGGCCCCTCGAATTCTACGGGAAATTTCCTGGGTTCTTTGGTCTCTAGAAACCCCGAACCCTTGTTTCCGATCACGCGGGGCCGCATCAGGAGCAGGTTTCCGGCATTCTTGGAGTAGTTCTGAGATTCGAACGAGTAATTAAAGCCGAAGGGCTGGTCGTTTTGCTGAAGGTTGACAAGGCTGGCGTGGGTGATGCGAAAGCTGGAAAGCGAATTGGCGAGAAGTTCCTCGATCGGCTTGATGCGGTCGGTGTCATTGGTTACGGCGCGCAATCGCCGCCGCTCTGAGGATGCGCGCTCGCCGAGCCGCAACTCTTTGACCTCGCCTCTCAACGTGCCCGTCGTGTCGAGAGTCAGCTGGGCCGTGCGCCGGATGCTGTTCATCGCTGACGGCTGCTGCGGCAGTTCAATCAGCTCCCCGCCATCCGGCGTTACCAGCAGGCCGTAGTTGGCCTGCAGATACCCGCCGATCTGGCCGAAGGGTATCAGTTCGTTGGTCGGATCGAAGAACAGAATTCTGCCTAGCTTGGGATGCTGCGTGGTGGCGATCAATGAGCGATCGGTCAAGCCGTCGGGCAATTTGATGGCAGTAATCACGTGGTTGAACCCATCGTGCGCTGGCATGTCACCGGTCACCGAGCCACGCTCAGCGTTAATCACCACGTGGTAGGACTCCACGCCAATCTCACGCAACATGGAGCGCAGTAAGGTCGCTTTGTCCTTACAATCTCCGTAGTGGTGCGAGAACACATCGGATGCGGAATGCGGCTGAATCCCGCCAATACCCAGCTCGATCGCCACATAGCGGATATCGCGCTGTACGAATTCGGCGATAGCTTGCATCTTTTGCAAAGACGTGGTTTTCGAAGCAGTCAATGCAGCTACTTGTTGTTTGATCTCTGCAGACGCATCCACCCGTTCGCCGACGAGGTCGAAGTACCATTTCCCCATCGAATTCCAGTCAGCATTTGCGTTCAGGGCTGGACCTCTGGACGACGTGAAGAAAGATACGATCATCTGGCCCTCGACCCCACGCATCGGAGGCATGAGAGGCTCTCTTCTGATCTCTTTTACGTCGTTCACCGTCCACTGCCACGAATTGCTGCCAGACTGCGTAGGCTTGACTTCCGGATGGTTAAGCCAGGAGGCTTTGTACTCCCAGCCTGGGGGGAGCTGGAGGGAAAAATGGCTTTCCCGCACTGGGTCTGTTTCCTGGAAATCCCAGATGTCTTGCAAGAAGAGAGGTTGCTCCTCCACTTCGTACTCGTATCCGACAATGTTCCCAGGATCTGAAGCCGGAATGTGCAGGACCTTATACTTCGCATCCGAGATCAGTTCGGCACCTTCGAGTTTGGGCGACACCTCGATCGCGTCCTTGTCTTTGACTTCGTAGTCCTTGCCTTGTGCAGGAATGCACCAGCCATGAAGACTCTTCACCTTCCGCTGAGGACTGAAGTAAACGGCCACAGTGCCGTGGTGCCGACCGGCGGGCCGCAAAATCCTATAAGCCTCACGGACCTGCATTTTGATCCTGTCGGTCGAGACGACCGTGACATTTGTTTCGGAATACAGCAACACTGCGTCCGTCTTTTCATCATAGGAATGTAACGGTGCATTGATCAGCGCGTGCATCCACTGCGGAGCATCCCCACCTGCCACGGCCAGTCGCGCGCATGCCAAAACGCAAACCACGATCCAAGCGGCTAACAGCGGTCCGCGTTGGTCAGTTGCTTGCGCTCGCCGTCGCGGGTTGCAAGACAATCTGTTGATCATCTCCGCTCCGCACTACCTGGAAAAAGTTCATCAGCGCCGTGTAATATTGCTGATTCAACATCAGTAAATCAACCCTTAGCTTCCGGATCACGCGCACGGTACCGTTGCCGTTCTCAACGTTCAAACTATAGGTAATCACGCGTCCGTCCTTCGTCTGTGGCGGCGGCACACTGCTTACCTGCCAACCGACAGGAACCTCAACGGTCACGTCGTCCACTTTTTGGTACGGATATTCAAAATAGATTGGGTGGACCCGGTTGGCGTGTTCAAAGATGTGCTTCTCATCCGCCGAGAAGAACCCGACTGGAAGAAGGGTACGCTTCCCGGCACTCGATGCCCAGCCCGAGATCTTTATGTTCAGTTCCGCAACCAGAGGTGTATCCGTGCTTGCCCAATCCGGCTTGTTCGTCAGTTCCAATTCGGCTGTTCCAGGAACCTGTTCCTTCAGACTATCTTCGAGGAGCTTTTTTCGTGCAATGTCGTCCTCGTTGCGTTCTTCCAACCGCCGGTTCATGGCTTCCAGCCCCGTGTAGGTGACCGTCAGGTTGCCTTCTAGATCGCCAGTCTCCGACAGCTTCAACTTCGCGGTTCGCTCAACTTGCGACTCGGTACTCTGGGGAAGCGGCGTTTTGATCCACGTCCCCCCATCTTTGTCCAGCCGCAGTCCTTGTATTCCAGTCTCCGCCCAGGGCAGCATCCCGAAGGGCGTAAACGCTGCACCCGGAGCGAAATACAGCTCTTTGCCGTTCAGCTTGACCAGAGCGACGAGGGTGTCCAGTTTCCCGCTTTGCATCAATTTGGGATTAAAGAAATAATGTGCGCGGTCTGCGACTAAGCATGCGTAAGCCTCGAATCCCGCGGCGCGAACGAGGGCCAGGTAAAGCAAGGTCAAGCGGCGGCTGTCGCCGTAGCCCCGCTTCCAGATGTCCTCGACGTTCGTCTCTACCTTTTCGTTGTCGCGTTTCTCTTCCTGTTCAGTCTTCCGCAGTTCGTAGCTAATATTGCGGATCTGGCGTACGCGGTCATATATCTTCCGCAGTTTGACTTCTGGAGGATCGTCTGGCGAAATGATCTGGGCGACCGCCTCTTCCATGGCCTTGCGCTTCCCCATGAAGGTCTCCATTGCATCGTTTCGCTCTTTGCCGACACGTCTCCAGAACTGCTCCGGGTCATTTTCGGGCCGTTCAGCCTCATAAACGAAATCCATGCGCGACTTCAATTCGTCTGGCGGTGGCATAAAATCTTCGGTCTGGAAGGCGGCGACGTTGCTGGCTTCCATTCGGATGATGTGGTCTGGTCCTTTCTTGGCGACGGCGCCGATGGGGAGGTTCTGCCAGCTCCAGCGAATCGTTATCGGACTGTAGCTGTTTTCGAATGGTTTGAGAGAAAACCGGGCACTCTTGGTGAACAGCGGCTCGCTCAGAATCCAATGGGAAGCATAAGCAAGTTTCAGGAGGAGGGTGTAGCTGTATTCAACAATGCACCCGGCCTCGACGGCAGGGAAGGTAAAGGTTTTTGCTAGGTATTTTAGCCCCCGGGTCTTCACCAAAGACTTCTCGAAAACTTTGCCGTCAAAATCAACTATGGAGCCGTCTGGCTTGATGGTGCGTGCCCGAATGTGGTTCACCTCTTCGATATTCTTTAGAAAGGGGATCTCTATATTCCCGTACTTGCGTCCTTCTTCGGTCAGGATCTTGATGCGGTAGTAGTTGTTTTCGTGAACAGTCCCCCGGCCACTATCGTCGCGGTCGACCTCGCGGTAGAGGATGATCGCCGGCGCTCCGGGAGCGAGCGGTTCGCTCGTCATCTTCAATTCTTCAGGGGAAATGGGCTGAAAGCCTTCGCCCGCGCGAACCGTGACAGAAGGGTACTCGCCCGCGGCCAGGACCAGAGTAACTGCAAAGCAGGCAATAAAAACTACTCGACGAAATGGCACGTTCCACTCCCCGGGCGCTGGCGCGAAGTTTAGTCTTGCTAACACAACATCACCTGTTGGCACTGTTTGTCAGTGATTGGAGTCACCACGGAGGTGAACCATCGATGGCGTGTTCGGATTTCCTAACAAGGTTAATTTCGTGGCCGATAAAGTCCGCAATGTCCCACCCGTTTCATGCGCTTGGCCACAATGGGCTAACAACAAAAGAGCGTTCTTGCTGGAACGACGCATATCTACCATCCTAGAATACGAATCATCGTGCCAATCAGAATGCCGATCCCTGCTCCAAGGAGAATCATTCTTGGCAAGTCTGCAATTAATTTAGGCCGAAGCCTCTGCCAAACTCTCCGTAGCGTTTGCCAAAGCGCCCACCAAGGTCGTGGTCGTCCTCGCATTGCCATTGCCTTCCAATATCGCTGATCTGCCTCAAATGTTTCATAGCGCTCTTGCTTCATCCCCAGCTTCCATCGTGATGGTGGAAAAGCAAGAACTCTAGCTTGATGCATAACGCGCCTGCTTAAAGTTGCTCCTAGATGGGCGCGGACAAAGCATAGGGCGCAACTAAGACAGATTGAGGCCGAAGCCGAGCTAAACACTGGAATAATCGAACGCCTAATTGCTTGCCCTTCTGGGAACCCAGTAAACACCGGGTTAATTGAATGCCATTACCCTTGTAGCCATTGGCGACGATATAGCCGAGACAACCACACTGTGAAGAAGATGGAAACGATTGAAGACGCTGACCAAATTACGAGTTCTGTGTGGGTCAAAGGGTCGCTCGGAGCGTGCAGTACACTCTGAAATGCACCCGCCACACTCCATCCAAGAAGACGCCAAAACAATCCCGCCACAGCGATGCACGAGAGCAATCCAAAAAGAAATGCAAGAGTGAGAACGGCGTACCTCATCAGAAATCGATGCGAACCTGAGACTGCGAGTCGATGTCAGTTTAGCAGCATCGAATCGCCGAAAATGCAGATAGTGGCGTAATCAGGCCATTACACGTTGAGACTTCACTTCTACGTGTCAAGGTAGAGGTCAGCGAGTCTCCGGCCACTGTAGTAAAACTGTAGTAGCTCCACGCTCAAAACGCGGCAAAACGGATCATGACGGTTGGAATCAGAGTTCTTGTAAGCGATTGAGGAATCAAGTAGAGTAGAGAATTTTCCTAACGGTTCAGAACCCGCTGTGGAACTCAAAATCCGCCGGTTTTGTAGTGCGGTTCCTGCCGCTGGCAAGAGTGGTTTCGCCGCAATCACCGAAACCCGAGCTGAAACGATAGGCTTCATACGCCAGGGGCGTGGCGTTGGGACTTGGTGTCTTCATCTTGGAAATAAGAATCTGTCCTCGCGCGTGGCCCTTGCTGAGGCTTTTAGCCCGACATGCTCAATAGCTTGGATACCTGAAGGTACCTACTTTTCTATTGCGCCGGTTTGACGTGCCTTCGTCCTGCGAGCGAGCTCCGCAGCACCCCAACAATACACTGGTATGGAGGGCGAATCGCGGACCTTGACAAGGCTCCGACGTGAGAGCACCATCAGTCTTCCCCAAGCTCAGATTCTCACACATTGCAACGTGCAGCGTGAGTGTGCATGCCCAAGCATCAGCAGGGGACCCTACGTGTCGCACTCGGGGCGCTGTGAATGCGGATTGAGGCGGACGTGGATCCCTTCGTCGATCAAGTGAAACGTCTCTGTGTCGCGTATCGAACGCGAGCGAAGTGGGTTTTTGTCCCGACGCACGCGATCGGCCACACGCTAGGCGAACGGATCGCCCTCGAAGGCACTAACTGGCTCAATCTCCGCTTTGTCACTCCGCTCGACATCGCGCTACGCATGGGAGCTCCGTTCCTTGTCGAGCGTGGTGTCCATCCGTCCGAAGAAGGTCTCGGCCCCGCGCTAATGATGCGCCTCCTGCTTGACCGTCCACTGGAGCGTGGTTACTTTCGACCGCTCGCTGATCATCCGACAATGGCCCAAGCGCTATGGACGACGGTGCGGGAGCTGCGCATGGCTGGCATTCATCCTGAGGACTTGAAGCCCGAATTGTTCTCATCGCCGGCCAAACATGCGGAGCTCGTTGCGTTGCTTTCGGCGTACGAACGGTTCCTCGATCAGCATGAGAGCGGCGACATGTCAACCGTGTACGAAGAAGCTTTGAAGCACCCGGACTGGTGTCCCATTCACTCTGAAGATTGCTGGACGGAGTTCCCGGATACCGTCTGGAGTCCGCTCCAACGCTTGCTTATTGATTCGATGCCCGGCGAGCGGTTCTATCCACGTGCATTCGAGCTATCCGGTGTTAGTGTCCCTCGACGGTTGATGTCGCGGAGAACAGATCGCCTCATGGCGGACGTCGCGACGAACGAGCTGGCGTTTGTAATGAGTCCAGCATCTGTGCCTCCCCGGACTTCTCCGGAGGCTGAGATCTCGATATTTCACGCCGGCGGCCGTGAAGCGGAAATCGAGGAAGTTTTCCGCCGGATTCTCGCTACCGGCGCATCTTTGGATCAGGTCGAAATCGCTTGCGCATCGGACGCTCACGTAGCGCTGATCTGGGAAAAGGCCCTGCGCCATGATTGGCCAGTGACGCTGGGGTCAGGCATCCCCGCCGCCTTTACTCGTCCGGGTCGAGCGCTGATCGGACTTTGCGACTGGGTCGAAACAGACTTTTCTGCCGGCCATTTTCGTCGCCTCCTTCAATCAGGCGACTTGGGGGTGCTGGAAGAAGTTCAAGGGTTCACCGCGGGACAGGCTGCTCGTCTGCTGGGGCGTGCGGAAGCCGGTTGGGGGCGTGCAACATATGGCCTCGCGCTTGGACGGCTTAACAAGAGCTACGAATCTCGTGCCGCGGATCAGGACGCGTCGGACGAAGATCGCGCTGAGGCGCAGACAAAGGCAGAACTGACCGCACGCGTTTGCGACTGGATCACCGGGCTGGTGGCGTCCCTGCCAGAGCCGGCGCCCGACGGCAAGGTTCCGCTGCAGACTGTCGTGAGCAGCGTTCTCGATTTCCTTGAACGCACAACAAAACGTAGTAGCGCACTCGATCATCGTGCAGCGGCGGCTCTGCAGGATTATGTCAGCGAGCTGCGGGCACTCGGCTCATTCTCATGTACATTGTCTGAGTCGCTGAGCTTTATCCGCGAACGTGTTCAGTCGCTCAACGTTGCGCCGGAGCGCCCTCGCCCCGGACATCTCTATGCGTGTAGCCTTTCACAATCCGGCTATGCCGGACGAGGCCACCTCTTTATCGTCGGCCTCGAGGAAGGGCGTGTGTTCTCGTCATCGACGGAAGACGCGGTTCTGCTGGACGTCGAGCGCGGAGCCATTTCGTCCGATCTGCGTTTGTCCACCGACCGGATTGACGAAGCTGTTTATACGGTTCTGGCTCGATTCGCCACTTCCGCTGCATCCGCCACCTTCAGCTACTCGTGTCGGGACACAAGGGAGTTCCGTGAGACCTACGCCTCATGGCTCATGTTGCAGGCTTTTCGACTGCAGCGACGAGACGCCACGCTCTCCTACAAAGAGATGAAGGCCGCGCTGGGAGAGCCGAAGTCCGCCGTACCCGGAGACCGTCAGACAGCGCTCTCCTTGGGCGGATGGTGGCTGCGTAGTGTTGTCGGCGCAGGAGACGAAGGAGTCAAAGTCCTAGGCTCAGCATTCACGGGTGTTGAGCATGGGCGCACGGCGGAGAGCAGCCGGCAGTCTGTTGAGTTCACTGAGTTCGATGGATATGTGTCGGACGCGGGACGGGTGCTAGACCCCTGTGCGCCCGAAACCGTGTACTCGGTGACGGAGCTAGAGAAGGCCGCCGAGTGTCCATTTCGGTTCTTTCTTAAACGCGGATTGGGAGTGCGGCCCATCGACGAACGCGAGCGAGATAGGGACATCTGGCTGGATCCCCTGACGCGCGGTTCAGAGCTGCATGAGTTGTATGCCGCACTGTTGCGGCGCGCTCGTGACGAAAACCGCCGTCCGAACAAAAAGGACGGGATCTGGCTGATCGCACTTGCGCAAGAGCACCTTAGAAAACTGAACGAGGAGATGCCTGCTGCGACCGTGGAGATCCTCGAGCGCGAGTCCAAGGATTTCCTGGCGGATGTAGAACTATTTAAGGTCCTTACTCCAATGCACCACACAATATTTTCCCTCCGCTTCATCGCAGGTGTTTTCACTGCCTTGATCACACTCAGCTCTTCCCGCAGCAGCAGCTCGTTCACTGTCGATTGAGACCAGGCGTAGGGTCCCCCTGGGGCTATTAGGGTTATAAGGGTCCTAAAGGTCCTTGCCAAACTACCCCTATCACTAAATTCCAAGGCTTTGCCTTTGTATTGAGCGTGAAATCTACCTGTGTTTTCACCGCTTCACTTACGCCCATAGCTCTAACAAGCTGGGCAGGGAGTGTATCTGTGCAGATTGCGGCTCGGCGTAGGGTCCCCCAGGGTTCCACCAGGGTGTGAGGGGTCCTAAATACACCTTACATCGCTCATTTACGCCTCCGACGGATCCCAGATACCCCATATCCACGCTAGAAGTGTGCGTTTCCAGGTATCTTGGTATTGCTTGCTATACCCGGTAGAAATACAAATGCTACCCAGTGATGTAATGGGTAATAACTTGCCCTCTTTCCTCTTTTTTCTACGATGAGGTCGGCCCATCTCAACCTCTCGACCTCACGCCTGTGGTTTCGGCGTCTACCCAGACGGTCAACAGATCAAAAGGATGCTGGCGCAGCACGTCGATTGCTAAGGGCTGGCTGGAAGAGCTGATAAAGGGGTTTCCACTCCTTGTTCGAAGGAGGGCTCTTAGAGCGCCTGACAAAACCTTCACCACGGCAGCTTGAATACCCTCACTGCAGCTTCGCGTACTCCGTCTTGGCTTCCTTCAGAATGGGGATGTCGGGGTCGGCATCTTTCCAGAGGGTGAGGAAATCCTTATACGCAGCCAGCGCACGGACGCGGGCGGCGTCAGCGTCCGCTCCCTGCGAGGTTCTCGACTGCAAGGCGTTGGCACGAGCCACTCCCAGATGCGCCAACGCTCCCGTCCAGCAGTTCAAGACGATGCCGTTGTGGTCGAGAATTTTCTGGAACTCGGCGGCGGATTCTTTCCCCTGCCCAGCGGCGAGATAAGCCTCGCCGCGAATGTATGTGTTATAGAGGCAGGAATCTCCGAACGCAAGCTGGCCTAATTCAATCGGCGAAGCAGCTTGCAGATCATTGAGGGCTTCAGCGGGATCCTTCCGGTTAAGCGCCAGTTGCGCCTTGATGGCAGGCAGCCACAGAGATTGCATCTGCGTATCCAGCGGATACCGTTTGTTCAGGTCTTGTGGGAGCGCTCGGCAGCCTCTCCAGGACAGTCTCGGCCACCTAATGCATTGGCTTGGCCGTCGAGCCCCGGCCACAGCGGCGTAACGCCAACATCTTTCTGCCTCACTTAGGGCATTCG
>JBEKXC010000120.1:0-14438 GCA_049512435.1 Terriglobales bacterium
CGTGTAGCTCGCCATGTATTCCGGCGAACAGAGATAGATATTCCGTCCTTCCACCGAGCGCGGCATGCCGGCATTCGGTTGCGCGGACAAGGGCAGGGAAGTCGCTGCTCGAACGCGCTCGATGGCGTCCAGCATGGCAACCGGTCCCACGCTGCAGTTGATGCCGAGTACGTCGACGTTCCATTCCGTCAGGCGGGCGGCGAAGGCCTCGGGGTCGGAGCCATCGAGGCAGTTGCCGTCTTCGTCGATCGTGACCTGGGCGACGATGGGAATCTTCGCATTCACATCCCGGCAGGCGAGCACGGCCTGGTGCAGTTCTTCGACGTAGCCGAAAGTTTCAAGCATCAGCAGATCCACGCCGCCCTCGACCAGGGCCTCGATCTGTTCGCGAAACGCCGTCCGAGCTTCTTCAAACGAAATCTTGCCCAGCGGTTCAATGCGGATGCCCAGCGGGCCAATCGATCCGGCGACCCAGACATCGAAACTCTTGGCCGCGTCCCGAGCCACGTGCGCGCCTGCAATATTGATGTCGCGCACGCGATCGGCCAGGCTGTGCCGCGCCAGACGAAAACTGTTCGCGCCGAAAGTATTGGTCTCGATAATCTCGGCGCCAGCCTGCAGATAATCGTGGTGGACGCCGCGGATGAGCTCCGGCTGCGCCAGGTTCAGCTCGTCATAGCAGCGGTTGATGAAGATGCCCTTGGCATAAAGCAGCGTTCCCATGGCTCCGTCGCAGAGCACAGGCGAATGCTTCAGACGCTCAATAAAGTTCTGCGCCATTTATCTGAGGATACAAGAAGGCGAGAGATAATTGCATTGAATCATTGAGACAACCATTGGGAGATTGAATCATTAAGGCATTTGAAAACCCAAGAGCCCTTGACTTTCAATGACTCAATGGTTCAATCATTCAATGACTCAATGCCTTACAGGAGGTCCCATGGGCATCGACATTCGAGGGATGACGCCACTGCTGCAAGTGTTCGACATGCCAACCTCTATTGCATTTTACCGGGACGTGCTGGGGTTCGAGGTCGTAAGTACCTCCAAGCCCAGGGGAGGGCACTTCGATTGGGCGCTGCTCCGGCTGAATGGCATGGAGTTGATGCTGAACACGGCGTACGAACAGGACGCCCGGCCTCCTGAACCGGATCGCGCGCGGATCGCCAGCCACGACGATACGGCGATTTTCTTCGGATGCCCCAATGTGGATGCCGCGTACGCTCACTTTCGGTCGCGCGGCCAGAAGGTGAAGGAACCAAAAGTCGCGCCCTATGGCATGAAGCAATTGTACGTTCACGATCCGGACGGATATAACCTGTGCTTTCAGTGGCCAACTGCAGAGTAAATTGTGTCGCAACGTCCGCCGGATGGAGTATTCTCATAGCATCTAATAAGGTGCTTCCGGAGGGGCGGCCCATGCTTGACATCACCAAGGACATCCAATCGCTAACCACTTTCCGGCGTCAGTCCGGCGACTTTATCAAGCAGTTAAAGAAGAGCAAGCGCCCCGTAGTGCTTACGGTGAACGGGAAGGCCGCGGCGGTAGTGCAGGATGCCGAAGCCTATCAGCGGTTGCTCGACATCGCAGCCACCGCGAATGAAGAGGAAGCTATCCGTCAGGGTCTGGAGGATGTGAAGGCAGGAAGGACACGGCCAGCGCGGGAGTTTTTCGCCGAGTTTGAGGCGAAGCATGGCATACGTCGTTAACACCACTCCCCATGCCGAGCGCGACCTTGCCCGCTTGTACCGGCAAATCAACGCCGAGTATTCCGACACGGCCATGGAATGGTATCTGGGGATCAGAGAGGCAATTCTCAGCCTGGAACGGCAGCCGAACCGCTGCCCGCTAACGCGCAGGAAGGGCAAGTTGAGACACTTGCTTTACGGCCGCAAGCCCTATGTCTACCGTGTGATCTACCGCGTTCAGGAGAAACGGAAGCAAGTTGAGGTGCTCCACATCCGCCACGGCGCAAGGCGAGAATTCAAACCCTCCGATCTTATGTAGGCGAATAGTTTCATCTGCCGAGCGGCGCAAGCGAATTTCTTCCTTTGCTATAATCCTTATTCTCGCATCCAAGTGATTATCCAGCATTAAGGTTGGAGTCCCACGTTTGAAAAAAGCCCTGATCCTTCTGTTATTCCTGCTGCCCGCCAGCCTGATGTGGCTGAGTTGTGGCGGAAGTTCCGCCGGCACCAGTTCCACCAGCGGGATCAAGTACCGCGCCTTCCTCTCCAATAACGTCAGTGCCGGTACTAGCGCGGCGGGTGTGTATATCGTCAATGCTCAAGACGATGTGCGCGGTCCCGCCAGTCCGATTTCCGCGGGCAATACTCCGGGGATGATGGTGGTCACACCCAACCATGCCGAAACCCTGGTTTTCAGCGGCAACGGTACACAAACTTCCGACAACCAGTTGACCATTATCAACAACGCCGGCGAATCAGCAGCCGGTCACGTGACTTTACCCGGAATGACCGAGAGCTTCGTCGTTTCCCCGGACAGCTCGACTGCCTACATTGCCGTCCCCACGGCACCGGTGGTGGGCGAGTCTCCCGGTGTGGTGGAGGTCGTCTCACTAAGCAGTGCTTCTTTCACCGGACAGGTCGCTATTCCCTCGATTCACTACCTCTCGATCAACAACAGCGGCGGCCAGATTCTTGGCTTCAGTGACAACTCCGATTCGGTGGCAGTAATCACGCCGACGCTGATCGGGATTGGCAACGCGGTAACTTACATCGGCGGCCCGGGTGTTTTCGACCGTCCGGTTGCAGCCTTCTTCAGCAGCGACAACAGCACCGCCTACGTGGTGAGCTGTGGCGCCGAGTGTGGAGGAACCCAAGCCAGCGTGCAGCAGTACAATCTGATCACTAACACGCTGGTCGCTTCCGTCCCATCCTGCGTTCCCAATCCCGGCTCTAACCCAGTAACCTGTTCCAGCCTGGCAGCCGGCAGCGTAGCCTTGGTCAATGGCTCGACTATGTATTTGGCGGGCAGTCCGCCGTATGCGGGGGGAGAGCCGCAGCAGCCCTGCACCGGGGAAAAAACCGGGTCACCATCCTGCGGATTGCTCACCATCCTGAATTTATCCACCATGTCCGTCACCAATACCACGCCGATTATCATCGCCGACGGATATCACGACCGAATCGAACTCGGCGCCAACGGCCAGCTTTTCATCGGCTCGCACCATTGCACTGAAATCATTCCTCCGGTTCCGCCGCCGCCCGGGGCGGAGGTTCGTGGTTGCCTTTCGATCTACAACACGCTGCCGAGCGCCGTGGGTAGTGTTCCAGCCGGTGGCGTCGTAATTCCTCCCGCTAATGGAGACGTGACCGGCCTCCAGCCCATTTCCACGCGCGTCGTGGTGTATGTGGTGCAGGGCGGATCGCTAAATATCTACGACGACACGATCGATGCCTTGGAGTACAACCCGAACAATCCGAATAACCCCGGCGAGATCTACGGTCTCGTCGGACAGTTCTTCGACGTCAAAACGGTCGATTTTTAGGTAGTGGCTCACTTTGGTTGTCATCACTCTGGTTGTCATCCTGAGCGCAGCACGTTCTTCACGAGTGAAGAACGTGCGGAGTCGAAGGATCCCTACACCCTTCTCCACTCCGTACTCGGCTACTCTCTTTCCAATTTGAGCCACTACCGATTTCTAAATTTGATCCAGTTAATGACAGTGTTGGCTTGTGCTACGAAACCTGCAGCTTACCGCGGCTCGAGCGTCAGCTCATGCGCCCGGTGCTGCTCGACCGCAGAATGCGAGAAGGGAAACACAAACGTCGAGCCTCCATACCACGCCGCCCACTGGTCCAAGTAATACGGACTGAGAAATATTCCGCTCTCTCCCGTCACCAGGTTCAGCGTGCTTCCGTCAAAATTCGCGAAGTTCCACGTCGCCCGTTCGGAGGGCCCAAACCCCCGCCCCACCGCCTTCACCGTGTAATTGCTTCCGCTCAACGGATGCAGTCCCGGACCTGTGAAGCGCCCGATCAGTGGCAGTTGGCTAAGCACGAGATGATCGATTTCAACTGGATAATATTTTCCCCACTTCCATTGACTGAGGTCGGAGGGGGCTCGCGAATTGTCTGTTGAAGGATTGCCTAGGACGACTTCTGCCTGGGGACGTTTCACCACATTCTCCACCGCAGCCGTCAGCAGCGCCCCATAGTCGGAGTATCCCGGCGGCAGCCAGCGCGCCGGCTGCTTGGTAAGCACATTTTCCAGCCAGACGGATGACATCGACCAGCGATAGCTTTTCCAACTCAACTCACCACGATTCGGTCCGTACGCCGCCGCGCCCAGTTTCGGCTCCAGCAGCAATCGCGCCAGTTCCTGACGCGCTTTCGTTTCAATCGTCGGCGCCGCCGAATCCGCCGACATGCGCCCATCCCAGTCGCGCAGAATTTCCGCCGCCCGCCTCGCCCGCTCTGACGCGTTCGCGGCGTGATCGACCGCGTACACAAATTTGTCTGCGCAGAAGCGGTCGTACGTCGACGACACATCCATCTGCAATGCCAGCATATCCGCGGGCGCAAACTTCTTGCCCGATTCGAGCACGCGATAAATGCGATCCGTGCGCCACGGCGCATCCCATTCCGCGCTGATCGGATATTTGTATCCATCCGGAGCGATGCGTCCGTTGGCGGTCGCCAGAATTCCCGACGGCGGATCATAAATATGCGGCATCTCGTCGAATGGAATCCAGCTCTTCCATTCGTGCGCGTCATCGCTTCCGCTCACCGGCAGGCTGCCATCGCCCGCCGCGCGCATCGGCACTCGTCCCGTCGACTGATAACCGATGTGACCATCGACATCGGCATACATCACGTTTTGTCCCGGCGCGAAGAACGTCGAGAACGCCTTCCGAAACTCGTTCCAGTTCTGCGCCGAGTTCACGTCGAAGAAAACCTGTCCCACACCGTCCTGCAGCGTCCAGCGCAAGGCAATCTTGCGCGTCTCGCCCGGAAGCAACTCAGTAATGATGGGCCCGTGCCGTGTGGTCACCACGTCGAAAGTCACGTCCGGTTTGCCTTTGACGTGAATCGTCTCCTGCCGGTGCTGCGGCTCAACCCATCCCGCCGGAGTCTTGTACTGCCCCTGCGCGTTGAACTCCTCGATGAAATCGTCTTCCACCGTTGGACCGACGTTGGTGAATCCCCAGCCGATGCGCTGGTTGTGGCCGACAATCACCAACGGAACTCCCGGCAGCGTCACTCCGGCGACGTCGAAGCTGCCGGTTTTCATTTCTGCTCTCAGGTGCGCTTCGTACCACAGGTTCGGCATCTGATGGTCGAGGTGCATATCGTTCGACAGCAGCGGCTTTCCGGAAACCGTATGCTGACCAGAAACGACCCAGTTGTTCGAGCCCGGCCGGAAGGGATCGGCGTCTTCCAGGGTGACAACTGGGGACATTCCAGAGATGATCCGGCCGCTTCCCTGCGGATCGATTTCTTCCTCGTCATCGTCATCTTCATCTGCATTGCTGCCGCGGGCCGCCGGTATTTCGTCCAACCGCCGGACCTCGGTGGGCGGACGGTCTCGCCAGGAAGAATTCACGTACAGGTCGGCCGTCAGTTCCGGCCCAAGCTTCGCCAGAATTTTTTCTCGCGTCAGCGCCGGCGGATTGCTGTAGTGGTTCAGGTCCTGCACCATGCGCGCGCCCACCAGGAGCGAATCTGTTACCGTCCACGGCCGCGGCGTGTACTTCAGCAAGCGGAATTCGAGCGAGAGCCGGTCGCGATGCGATTCGAGAAACGCATTCACTCCCCGGGCGTAAGCGTCAAGATACGTGCGGTCGCGCGCGGAGATATTCTTCTCTGACGCTTCGGCCGCGACCCGCAGTCCCAGAATCCGCTCTTCGCGATCCATTTTCACCGTGGCTTCGCCGATTATTTCTGAAAGTTCTCCGGCAGCCGCGCGCCGCAGGATGTCCATCTGCCACAGCCGATCCTGCGCGGTGACATAGCCCTGGGCAAAAAATAAGTCTTCGAGCGTAGCCGCCTCAATTGTCGGCACACCGTGCTCATCGCGCACGACTCGCACCTTGGACGAAATCCCCGGCACCGCGACCCTGCCATCTAGTTGCGGCAAAGGAGAGCGCGCAATCCAGTAGAGCCACCAGAGGCCGACGATCAGCGCCAGCAACAGAAAGCAAGCAGCGTAGTAAAGAATCCGCAGCGCAGGATGACGCCGCCGAACTTCAGACGGTGAAGTCTCGGGCAGGGATGTGGCGGAAGACATTACTGAAAGATTGTAGGGGCATGAGGTGTCTGTGACAACCGCGGACGCCGGTAGACGCGATTTGTGCCATAGCCTGGTGTTAGCAGCTGTCATCCTGAGCGGAACAGGGACTTCACGAAGTGAAGCCCCTGCGGAGTCGAAGGACCCCTGCACCCTTCTCCGCTCAGCAAGGAAGCATCAGGGAGTTCTCCCCGTGGCCCGTGTGGCGCGGACCTGCCCTGAGCGCAGTCGAAGGGGCCCTCGCCCGCGAACGCCCTAAAACGGCTCCTCAATCTCCGTCCCGCCCAAAGCCATCTGCTCCTCCGCCACCTTCCGCGCCTTAGGAGCCTTCTTAAACGTCACTTCCAGCAGCCGCGGATAAGCCACCCCTTTGCCCGCCAGCAACTCTTCGATAGTAAGAATCTGAATGCGCGGATACCGGTCTTCCAATCCAGGAGGCTTATAGAATCCGGCCTCAGCAGCCTCTTTCAGCATGGGCTTGGTAGGAGCCTCCATGCAGATGAGCACCCCAATCTGCGCATCCTCCCGCTCGATGACGCCGCGCAGGTCGCGCACATACGCGGACCGGAAGCGGCTTGAAATCAAGTCATTCCAGGAATCAGGAGTTGGCGATCAAGCTCGGTGCCAGGCCATGCGAAGGTGTTGAGGTCGTCCTCGCTGATAGCCCCGAGCCCGAGAACCGCTAATCTTTGGTTTGCGTCCCGTATGAGAAAACGCCGATCAATTCGTGACAAGAGCGATGCCAAGTCGAGGCGCTGGAGAACTTTCTTCGTGATGGGCCTCTTGGAGTCCAAGAAGATCAATGAATTTAGAAATGAGAGACAGCTTGGATCATTTAATAACGCCGCTAAAATACAGGCCTGCTCGGCAGAAGCACACGGGGCTAAATAGCAGGTGTCGTCGAATAACACAGGCTTTCCTTCGTAAGGGCCGACAACCCGAAACCGAATCGTCTTGTACATTCCGGAAACCGCAACCTTGTAATCGGTGAACGAGTAGTCACCAATGCCAAACATGGAAAAGGGAGATCGACCTTCGTAGATCGAGGATTTTCGCGCAAGAAAAACGTCCTCATGCGAACTCAAGTACTTCCACAGACGAGGGGCCCGTTGGCTTAAGTCCGTCGTGCCCGCTCCGAGCTCTTTCTGGGTTACCAAGACGCGACACCGCGGTTCCGGGTTGTCGTCGCCGTTGAGGTCCGAACTCTTCAATAGCGGATAGACATATTCCCGTTCAGCAGAAACCGCCTCCCCAAGTCGATTCCTTAGCACACCTCTTTCTTCGGTCAACTCCATGATCGCCGCTGCGTCGTGCTTAATGCCCTGCCTCCAAACAATCGGACTCTCGCCTTCCAAGAAGCTGTACTCTTCGTAAGTTGCGTAGTCTGAAACCATTGAGCCGTTTGCCATGGCAAGGACAGATTGCGGAGTACTCGCGTCGAGGTCGGCGTATAGATTCGCACTATAGTTCGTCTCGCCGAAACCAACATCTACCCTGAACAAGCAGGCATCCACAGCGGCGCCAAACCATTTCTTAGCGTCAATGAGGTAAATGTCGGCTGAGGAAATCGGCAAAGCCGCCCGCTCGGCATAGGCGAGCACGTTGCGTGCTACCGCTGTCTTGCAGAGCAAAGCGATCGTCGGGCGAGACCAGGCTAGCTCCTTTATGAGCTTTATCCAGATGAACTCAGCGATGTCGAAGTTGGACTCGCCAGTCTTTGCCCCAAAGCCGCTTCGTGCCTTGAAGTTGGACTTGATAGGCAAGTTCTCGCTGCCCAGACCTCCAAGTTCCGCATTGGTGACCCAAGGGGGATTCCCGACCACCAGTAAAGGACCCGTCTGCGACCATTCCAACTCAGCCAGATTAAGCCGGAAGATATCCGCCTGCTTAATCCGGACGGCAGCCTCTCCCCCTGAATTTTCGGCCTCCACGGTTGTTCGAAGCGCGTGCCTCGGTTGTACCTCGATTCCCTGTATCTCGAGTGGAGGAGAGGCAAGGGACCGCAGTCCCGTAATGAAGTTGCCGACTCCGCACGTGGGCTCGAGGGCACGGGTCCACGTGCCTCCTCCCCTATAGACGAGGCGCAAGACGCTTCTAACTAGATCGAGCGGCGTTTGGAAATCACCGAACTCACGCAAGTACGTTCTCCACACCTTCGGTCTTGCCGTCGGACGCGAGCTTGATCACGCGACCATACTGCAACCTCCATTGTAAAGCGTTTGAGATCGTGAGGTAGCCCAAGCACGGCCTTTCGTGCATAATTTTCTCAGCCAAATGCATCCGGCCAACCTCATCCAGAAATAGGTTGCGCTCTTCGAGGAATGCTACGATGTCCTCGGCATTGCCTTCGCGATCCAGGATACCGAGAATGCCTTTGGTGGTTTGAAAGTCTGCGGTCTTGTCGGCTCGGACGAAGACGACATTCTTGAAATCTAGAACGGCGGTTTTCCGGGGAGCGTCGTCTATTTTTTCATAAACGAACACCAGGAGGTTGTAGCCCAAACCGTAAACCTTCTGCTCCGCGGATCTGAACGGGCAGGAAGACTGCGGCTGACGAACTGACGTAGCTTTGACATCGACCTCCAAGGCCGGGAAGTCGATGCCGACGGCCGCATTCCCAGACTGATATTCGTAGCGTTCCCGGAGGTAGACGTTGAACTTTTCCTCAACGTAGGTGCCAACGGCTTTCCCGTCCGTAATGCCGAACAGTTCAGGGTGTTCTTTCGAGAATGCCGCGAGGAACCTCTTTGCTTCTTGTTTCAGAGCGGCAATCGTGAGCGCTGGCTTGCCGGGCGTGAGTTTTGTATTCATTGGTTATCGGCATCTTACCTTAGATCGCGAAGGGGTTCTTCCGGTCACCTTGAGCACACGATGCAGTTCGATCAAGCGCGGGGCCATCATGGCGAGATAAGCCATCATGTCGCTATGGCCAAGAAAAGTGCGGGAAGCGCGCATGGCCTCAGAGACACGTCCGCCGCGCTCGACGATTTCCTCGTACGCCCGCTCGGCGTCCACGCTCCACTCCCACGTGTCCTCGAACGCCATGATCTGCGAACTGGAGCGCGTGCCGTCTTTTTCGGCGAAGAGGACGTTGTAATCCTGGCGACTGTTAAAAGGCGGATCGAGATAGATCAGGTCAACCGACTCATCCTTGACGTGCTGCCGCAGCACTTCAAGATTGTCGCCGTAATAGAGTTTGTTCTTTTCCACTGCGGCACGATTCTAACCCGGATAAGACGATTGCGTAATTTGCGAGTTTGGTGTGCCGAGGCCGCATCTTACGTTCATCACAATCAACCTGTGATGGCCCTCACAGACATCCAACCCGCATATGCACGAAAATAGCGATCTGAATTGGGGCAGCGAGAAGTGTGCCGGTCCACCAAGACGGCCCTCGAAGCTGCCCCAAAGCCATTTTGAGCGCAATTTGATGAGCTAACTCCTTATTCCGGAATACTTTGATATAAGTCCTTATATTTCAAAGACCGAAGCAAAAAATTCCCGCTAACTTCCTGATTCCACGAGGCAGGGGGGGAGGGGGGTGGGGGTACCAGGTGGTTAACACGCGAGAAAGCAGGAACAAAATCAGGCCTGAATCTGGAAGTCGGTTGGCGCAACTCTCGCCGACCAGTATCATGTTGGCGACCCCTTGGCGTGCAGTATCATCTTGAGTGTCCGCGCCGTCCAACATGCTGCAGAAGCGAATCGACGATCAGCCGACCATCTCGCCGGAGAATATCCGCGAGGCCGAAGGAATTTTTCTTCGGCATCTCAAGCGCGTCGGGCTCAAGCAGACGGAACAGCGCAACGCGATTCTGCGGACCTTCCTGGAAACCCGCGAACATCTTTCGACCGACGAACTGCATCGGCTGGTCAAAAAAACCGATCCGCGCATCGGGTTCACCACCGTCTACCGGACGCTGAAGCTGCTGGCAGGTTGCGGCCTGGCCAGCGAAGTTGCCTTTCACGACGGCATCGCGCGTTACGAGCACCAGTACAACCGCCGCAGTCATCACCACATGGTCTGCACCGAGTGCGGCGCCTCGGTCGAATTTTTCTCGGAGAAAGTCGGAGAGATCGAACAGGAGATCGGACGCAAGCACCGTTACGTTACCACCCGCCACACCTTCCAGATCTACGGCGTTTGCGAAGCATGCCGCAAAAAGAGGGACGGACGCCGAATTGTCTAGTTCAGAGCAAGGTTCAGCGAATATTCCCGCGAAAAGCCCGGCGAATCCGGCGCAAGCTTCCGTAAAATGTCCACATTGCGGAACCCTGATGCCGGCGAACGCGGCCTTCTGTCCGGCATGCGGATGGTCGATGACACCGCTTCCCGCCGCGGAACGGGCGGCCGCGGCTGCGGCCTATTTCACCTTCGTCGCTGCCGCGGTGATCCTGTTTCTGCCGGCATATCGCAATCACCGCTTTGTCCGCTTTCATGCCTGGCAAAGCGTGTTGCTCTGGGGGACGTTTTTCGTTTTGACCAGCATTGCACTCTTTCTTTCGAATGTCGCCGCAGCCATGGCTTTTCTTTTGTTTGGAATTCTCGCTTCGCTGGCCATGCTGTTTTTGTGGATTGTACTGACCATCAAGGCATGGGAGGGCGAGCGCTTTGAGTTGCCGCTGTTTGGCGAGTGGGCAGCACGGATGAAATAGGTCTCAGGTCTCAGGTGTTAGAAAATCAAAATCAACTTCTTATTCACTCTCCCGGTTTTCCTGAGACCTAACACCTGGGACCTAAGACCTTGCTAAAATAACGCTTCACTATGCATCGCACTTCATATATCTCACTAGGCAATTCAGGAGACCTCATTGAGTCAGCTTCAGCGCGTTAAGATCAGCGCTCTCGGCACCTATGTTCCGCCTCGACTTCTGACCAACGCCGACCTCGAAAAAATGGTCGATACCAACGATCAATGGATCATGGAGCGTGTCGGCATCCGCGAGCGGCATCTGGTGGACAAAGGGGTTGCGACCAGCGATCTGGCGGTCGAGGCGGCGAAGAAGGCGCTTGCCGAGCGCGGTATCGAGCCGTCCGATCTCGACGCGATTATCGTGGGAACGGTTACGCCTGACATGTTTTTCCCCTCAACCGCTTGCCTCGTCCAGCACAAACTCGGCGCGAAAAATGTCTGGGGATTCGATCTCTCGGGCGCCTGTTCGGCATTTGTTTACGCCTTGCAAGCGGGAGCGCAGTTTGTCGCGACCGGATCGCATAAGAAAGTGCTCGTCATCGGCGCCGATGTGATGTCGTCGATTATCGACTACACCGACCGCGCGACTTGCGTCATTTTCGGAGATGGAGCGGGTGCGGTGCTGCTCGAACCCGCGGAAGACGATTCGGTTGGGCTCATAGACTTTCTGCACGAAGTGGATGGAGCAGGAGGTTGCTCGCTTTACATGCCTGGAGGCGGAAGCCTGAATCCCTCGACCCACGAAACCGTCGACCAGAAGATGCACGTAGTTCATCAGGACGGGGCCGCGGTGTTCAAGTTCGCGGTGCGCAAGATGGCGCTGCTCTGCGACGAAATTCTCAAACGCAACAACATCAAGGGCAGCGAGATCGATGCCTTCATTCCGCATCAGGCGAACAAGCGCATCATCACCGCGACTGCCGATCGTTTAAGTATGCGTCCGGAAGCCGTGATCATCAACATCGAGGAATACGGAAACACCACCGCGGCAACCATTCCGCTGGCCATGGAAACCGCGCGCCAGGAAGGGAAACTCAAGAAGGGAAGTCTGGTGCTGCTCGCGTCGGTGGGGGCGGGATTTACCTCGGGAGCTACGCTGTTGCGATGGGCGTACTAGACGCCAACGGAGACGCGGCAAGCCGCGTATCTGCAATTTATTTTGTCGCCATCGCTCCCACTAACGACTCGAAAATCTTGAAGCCATCGGTGCCGCCTAGTTCGGGTTCGGCGGCGCGCTCGGGATGGGGCATCATGCCGAGAACGTTGCGTCCGGGGCTGCAGATTCCGGCGATATTCTCCAGCGATCCGTTGGGATTTGCCTCCGTTGTGATTTCGCCTTGCGCGTTGGAGTAGCGGAAGACGATGCGATTGTCGCGCTTCAGTTCGGTGAGGGTCGCGTCATCGCAAAAATAATTGCCTTCCATGTGTCCGATGGGGATGGTCAGCACTTCGCCTTGGCGGCAGGTGTTCGTAAAGGGCGTGTCGTTGTTTTCGACTCTCACCTGCACCGGCTTGCAGACATATTTCAGGCCGATGTTTCGCATCAGGGCTCCGGGCAGCAATCCTGACTCACACAGGATCTGGAAACCGTTACAGATGCCGAGGACCAGTCCGCCGCTTTTAGCGAATTTGCCGACGGATTCCATAACCGGCGAAAACTTTGCGATGGCTCCGGTGCGGAGATAGTCGCCATAGGCGAAGCCTCCCGGAACGATGATTACATCGCAATTCTCGAGGTCGTGCGAATCGTGCCAGAGGAATGTGGCCTTCTGCTTGGCCACGTGTTCGACCGTCCAGAAAGCATCGTGGTCGCAGTTGGAGCCGGGGAAAATTATGATGCCAAATTTCATTGAGTTCTCATGTTTACTACTTGGTAACGGTAAGTATCCCCGCATTTTTTTAGTCCCCCGGCCTTTGGAAATCAGCGAGTTAGGAAGAAATTCCCGCCAGATCTTTGAGGAATAAGGACTTATAGGCAAAATCTTGAGCGAGTAGGAGTTAATGCGACAGCTGTCGGCTCTCAGCTGTCAGTTCTCAGCTAAACCCCTTGGATCCAAATTTTCAAAGATGCTACTTTTCGGGTTCCGTTGGAACCCTCGCCCATTTGCTTGCAATCTGAAGTGGATAATTCATAGTGACGGGGGTTGGAGGCTTAAGTCAAGAAAAAAAGTGGCAAGACGCCCATAGTTCTCGGATGGCCCTAGACGGGGCAAGCCCCGTCTCTACACGAGTTTTTCCGCAGACTGAGAAGCCGTGCCCTTTCAAAACCGATTCAAACTATACCGCTACCCGATTTTCCTCAGGTTCGTGATTGCGAGACCGAGCTTGGGAGTGGCTGGGCCGCTGGAGCCGGACTGGTCGGCGCCGCTTCGGGCTGCGGCGTCGGGTCGTCGGGGACTGAGCTGCTTTTGTCAAGGATCGGACCAGTCTTCACATTGACGTTGTCGTTATAGTTCGGACCGTAGTTGGGACTGTAGTCCGACTGATCGTTCGAGCTTGGCCGGTTCAGATAGCTGGTCGGTGAGTCGTCGTCGTAGGACAAATCCGATTGGTACGGAGGATTGTCGTACCAGTAATTGGAGTAGTAGCCGTACCCCGGCCACCCATACCCATAGGGACCGTATCCCCACCACGGACCCCATCCGAACGCCCACGGTCCCCAACCCCAGTAGGGCCATCCGAAGCCAAAGCCCCAACCTCCCCATCCCCAGCCGCGGCCCCAACCCCAGCCGCCGCCCCAACCGCCTCTCCAACCGCCGCCCCATCCAAAGCCATAGTCCCCGCGGAAGGCTCCGCCCGCGAAACCGGACTCAACTCTTGATCCCGCAAAGGAGTGTCCGGCGCCATCGAAGCTTCCAGTGTTACGAGCGGTGAGGCTTGAGGTCGCACTGGCACTGGATCGCGCGGAAGTGCCGGAGTTGCCGAACGAATGCCACTGGCCATCGGCGATTGCGGGACGAATATTCGACGAACGAGCATCGGACTGAGTTCTCGATGAGCCGGAATTGCGGCCAGCCCCGGCTTCACCGCCGCGGCTGTAGGCTCCTCCGCCATACGATCGCGCGCCTCCATAGGCGCCGCCGCGTGATTCTCCGTCACCGCGATACGATCCTCCACCCCTTGCTCCACCACTTCCTCCACTACTATGGAAGCCTCCGCCTCCACCATGGGAACCGCCACCGCCACCGCTGCCGTGGCCGCCGCCTCCACCGTGCTGAGCGAACGCTGAAATTGGGGTGAGAGCAAAACCGACGAAAGCAGCAAATGCGAAGAGGGATCGAAAACTGAATCGGCACATAATCTGTACCTCCGTCCGAACGTGGCCATACACCGAGCGACGAGCCTATGGGAAGGACAACGCGCTCCTCTACTTAATGAGATTCTACTGCCAGGCACCGGGTTGCGCGAAGGCTAAATCAAATCCGGAACCCGGATTGCGCAGCCAGCGCTGAGGCCCTGCCTGGCGGGCAAAATGATCTTTTCTGCAAGTC
>JBEKXC010000121.1:0-14314 GCA_049512435.1 Terriglobales bacterium
AAGAAAAACACCACCGGTATGTGAACGATCAACTGCAGCACGCCATACCCTACGATGTCCCGAGCCTTCAGTTTCAATAAGCCCAGCAGCGGCAGCATCCAGAAGGGATTGACGAGATTGGGCAGTGCTTCCGACGCGTTGTAGATCTGCACCACCCAGCCCAGATGCACCTGGTGCAGATTCGCGGCCTGCAGGACATACGGCGCTTCGATCACCCACTTACTCCCGCCGGAGGGAATGAAAACGCCGAGCACCGCCGAATACATTGCCACCAGCAAGGGATAGGTGTTGTGGGTGCTGACGGTGGCGAAGAGTTTCGCGAGCGCATTTGCGATCCCTGTGCCTATGATCATTCCGAAGATCACCGCGTAAAACGGGAACTGGATCAGCACGCCGCCGGTGGCGGGAATGCATTCCGTTACGGCACGCAGAAAGCGCTTCGGGCGCCAGTGCAATAAGAGCCCGACCGTGATGAACATGAGGTTGTAAGTATTAAGGTCCAGCGCTTGCAGTGCGCCTTGCGGCGAGGTGCGGAATACGTCGACCAGATACCAGCATAAGAGCGCCACCACCAAAATTGTGAGCAGCGGACTGTACTCCAGCCACTCGCCGGGTGTTCTCCTGACCTGCAGACTGGAGCGAATCGGCTCGTATTCGATGCCGTAAGATTCGGCAGTTCTGGCGTTCTCCGGCGACGGCGCGGAGAGGTAGGCGATCAGCACCGACAGCACGATCAGGATCGCTGTCGTCGCAATGCTTGGCCACAGAAAGAGAGTTTGAGTGAGCGGGATCAAACCACTAATGCTGAACAATGACGGCGGCAGGGTGGACTTGGTCGCCATCATCATGGCTGCTGAAGATGACAGTCCCATCGCCCAGACCGCTCCCAGCCCGAGATAGGCAGCAGCGCCCGCAGCGCGGTAATCCATGCCCTTGACGCGATGCGCCAGCTCGCGAACAAAGAGACCGCTGAAAATCAGGCTCAAGCCCCAGGAAATCAGCGAGGTCAACATAGAGAACAACGCCACCAGGGCGACGGCTCCGCGCGGCGTCTTTGGAATTCCGGCTAAGGCTTGGATGGCGCGATACACGATCGGCGTCGAGGCGACGACGTATCCGCCAATGATGATCATCACCATCTGCATGGTGAATGGGACCAGAGTCCAGAAATTCTTCCCGCCTTGGATGGCGAGTTTGCTGGGACTTTCATTAAGCAAAAGGCCGACGACAAAGACCACCACGATTCCCAGCAGCGCGAAAATCAGCGGATCTGGAAACCACCGCTCGCTCCAATTGGCGAGCCTCAAGCCAAAGCGGACAAGTGGTTGTTCCTGAGTTGCAGCTTGCTTCTCTCGTGGCGTGGGCATGTTCGGTCCTTTCCGTTTGGTAGCGAAATAACCCGACATTGTAGCGCGGGTTGTGCGCCAGGAAAGCTGTTTGTGCTGGTTTCCACGACTGGTGTACGATGCCTTCGATTGCGGGTGGCAGGTCGGCCACTACTTCCTTGATCGGGAGCGATTCATGAACACCTTCCCAGTTTTGTTGGGCGCGCTGTGCGTGTACGCCATTGCCTACCGTTATTACAGCGCGTTCATCGCCGCGAAGGCCCTGGCGCTCGACGATCGCCGCACCACTCCCGCTCACACTTACGCCGACGGGCACAACTATGTCGCTTCGCCGCGATGGGTGCTCTTCGGACACCACTTCGCGGCCATCGCCGGAGCAGGGCCGCTGGTCGGGCCGACGCTGGCGGCGCAGTTCGGGTTTGCGCCGGGCTTTCTCTGGATCTTGATCGGCGGTGTCCTCGCCGGCTGCGTGCAGGACTTCACCGTGCTGGTGGCTTCGGTGCGTCACCGCGGCCGCTCGCTGGCAAATGTCGCCCGCACCGAAATCAGTCCCTTTGCCGGCCTGGTGGCGATGGTCGCCGTGCTCTTTATTCTTCTGGTCACGCTCGCCGGCCTCGGCATCGTCGTGGTCAACGCGCTTTCGAACAGTCCTTGGGGAGTGTTCACCATCGGCATGACCATCCCCATCGCCGTCATCATGGGATTGTGGATGTTCAAGAGCCATGCGGGAAAGATTACGGTCACCGGCCCCAGCATTTTTGGTGTCGTTTTTTTGATTGGCAGCGTGATCGCCGGGCACTGGATAGCTCAGAGCGGAGCTGCAGCCGCGCTTACATTCACGCCTCACGAAATAACGATCCTCATGGCCGTTTACGGCCTTGTCGCTTCCGTGCTTCCTGTCTGGCTGGTGCTAGAACCACGCGACTATCTATCGACCTACGTTAAGCTGGGCACGATTGCCGTCCTTGTCATTGGCGTTTTCGTGGTTCATCCCAACATTCAATTTCCGAACTTTACGCAATTTGTTCATGGCGGCGGACCGATCATCAAAGGACCTCTGTACCCATTTCTCTTCGTGACCATTGCTTGCGGTGCGATCTCGGGCTTTCACTCGCTGGTATCCTCCGGCACAACTCCCAAAATGCTGGATAAGGAAACTGACGCTCGCTTCATTGGATATGGCGCCATGATGGCAGAGTCACTGGTGGGTCTTCTGGCGTTAATTGCGGCCTGCTCCCTGCATCCGGGCGACTACTTTGCCATCAACACTGCCCCGACGGTGTTCAGTCACCTCGGCTTGAGCACGGTCAATCTGGATATGTTCTCCCGCGAAGTCGGCGAGAAATTGGCGGGGCGCACGGGAGGCGCGGTCTCGCTGGCGGTTGGCATGGCACAAATCTTCCGCGGCATGCCTGGAATGGATCGTTTGATGGGGTACTGGTATCACTACGCCATCATGTTTGAAGCCCTTTTCATCCTGACTACGGTGGACACAGGAACGCGTGTAGCCCGCTACGTCCTGCAAGAACTCATGGGCAAAGTGCACAAGCCATTTGGCAACAATGCCTGGTGGCCCGGAAATCTGATCACCAGCTCCGTCGTGGTTCTGGGCTGGGGATACCTGATCTACACCGGAAATATTTCCACACTATGGCCGTTATTCGGAACCGGGAACCAGTTGCTGGCGACCATCGCACTGGCGGTCGTGACTACCTTCCTGATTAACATGGGCAAGCAGAAATATGCCTGGATTACGGCAGTTCCGATGTGCTTCGTGGGTGTCACTACGGTCACGGCCGGCGTGCTGGGGATCAAGAACATTTTCTGGCCATTGACCTCCCAACCGGGTCAGGTTTTCACGGGCTACCTCGATTCAATATTGATGAGTATCTTTATCGCGGGTGTAGTGCTCGTCGTAGTGGATGCGGTGCGACGTTGGATCAAGACGCTGAACGGTGCGCCCGCGCCGCAGGAGGCCTTCGGTCCTCCGCTCACCGCTGCCGGCGAGGTGAAGATGGGTTGCTGCTAGCAGTCAGTTGTCTTGCTTACGGCGATCTGTGACCGCGATCACACCCAGCGGTGCGCTGTGTCGCATCGCGGAGGAAAGGATGATATGAGAATTCCGCATCTTTGGAGCGTCATTACGAAAACAAGCTTGGCGTACCCGCAGGTCCCATGGAGGAACTCATGACGTCTGCAACCACCACGTCGCAGAAAACCCCAGTGCCGACTTCTTCCCCGTCGGCCAACCTGATGGCGTGGATCACGGCACTGATCGCAGCGGTCGTTGGCGCTGTGTTCATTTTGAGGCTTCCGCCCCTTGCATCTCCTTGGTCACAGAACTACGACCCCACGGGCCACTGGTGGCTATCGACATTGGTCGCCGCGCTGCCGATCGTCGTATTGCTCGGGACGCTGGCGCTGCTGCATATCAAAGCCCACTATGCCGCGTTACTTGGACTCGCCACGGCCTTGGCGACGGCGGTATTTGTCTTTCACATGCCGGCGCGTTTAGCGGCTACGACGGCCGTGTATGGCGCTGGATACGGTCTTTTTCCCATCGGCTGGATCATCTTGAACGTCATCTTTCTCTACCGCATGACGCTGCAGACCGGTCGCTTCAAGGTCTTGCAGGAAAGCATGACGGGCATCACCCAGGACACGCGCCTGCAACTGCTGCTGATCGCCTTTTCCTTCGGCGCGTTCTTTGAGGGCGCATCCGGGTTCGGAACGCCGGTCGCGGTGACCGCAGCACTTCTGATCGGCCTGGGGTTCAAGCCGCTGCAGGCCTCCGGCTTGTCGCTGATCGCCAACACCGCACCCGTGGCCTTTGGCGCGCTCGGCACGCCGATCATTGCCCTCGCCGCGGTTACCGGTTATAGCGAGGTTGTTCTGGGCGCACAGGTCGGCCGCATCCTGCCATTCTTCTCCGTGCTGGTGCCCTTCTGGCTGGTGTGGGCGTACGCAGGATTCAAAGGGATGAAGGAAGTTTGGCCGGCCGTTGCGGTGGCTGGGGTAAGCTTCGCGATCCCACAATACCTAGTTTCCAACTTCCACGGGCCGTGGCTGACGGACATCATCGCGGCCGTGGTCTCAATGGTCTGCCTTATCCTGTTCCTCAAAATGTGGCACCCGAAAACGATTTGGGGACACGAAGGACACCAGGAAAGTGAGCAGCGCGCCGCTCGCGGCCAGCACGGTTACAGCCGTGCCGAGGTCGCTCGGGCATGGGTGCCGTGGCTCGTGCTCAGCCTATTCGTTTTCTGCTGGGGCACGTTCACCGGCAAGAAGATCATGAATACTCCTGAAAAGGTGTTCACCTCCATGAGCGCCTGGTCGACGCCGCCGAGTAAGATCACCAACCCGCAGTTTCCCGTGACCGGTCTTAACCGGCTATCCCAACGCATGCCTCCGGTGGTGGTGAAACCTACGCCCGAGGGCGCAGTCTTCGGCTTCAACTGGCTTTCCGCCACCGGGACGGGAATCCTGATCGCCGCGACCATCTCCGGTTTCATCATGGGCCTATCTTTCACAACAATTGTGGCCATGTGGTGGCAAACCTTGTGGCACATACGGTTCTCGCTCCTGACGATCGCCGCCATGCTCTCGCTGGGCATCCTGACCCGCTACTCGGGTGTGGACGCCACCATGGGCCTGGCGTTCGCGCGAACCGGGGTGATGTATCCGTTCTTCGGGACCCTGCTCGGGTGGCTGGGCGTAGCTCTGACTGGTTCCGACACCTCGTCCAACGTACTATTCGGCAGCCTGCAGAAGATCTCCGCGCAGCAGATCGGGCTCTCCGCCATTCTGATGTGCGCGGCCAACAGTGCCGGTGGAGTCATGGGCAAAATGATCGATGCACAAAGCATCGTCGTCGCCAGTACGGCGACGGAATGGTACGGACACGAGGGAGACATACTCCGTTACGTATTCTTCCACAGCCTTGCGCTGGCGGCTTTGGTGGGAATCATGGTGACCCTCCAGGCCTATGTATTTCCGTTCACCCATCTTGTAGCGCGGTAGCGAAGAGTTGCGATAGAACGCCAAGAAGCTTCCTTGGCCTAAAGGTTGACCCGTGCAACGCAAAGTATCTCTGTTCATCCCGTGCTTCGTGGACCAACTGCTGCCTCAGGTGGCGGTCGACACGGTCAAGGTGCTGCGCCGGCTTGGGTACGGAGTCGATTATCCTGAAGATCAGACTTGTTGCGGCCAGCCCGCCTTCAACACCGGCTACTGGGACGAGGCGCGGCCGTGCGCTGAGCATTTCGTGCGCGTCTTCAAGCATGCTGACGTGGTCGTATGTCCGTCCGGTTCCTGTGCAACCATGATTCGTACGTTTTACGCGGACCTGCTGGCGTCGAGTTCGTTGCGTGAGGACGCCCTCGCCTTGGCCAGCCGCACCTTTGAGCTGTCGGAATTTCTGGTGAAGGTGGCCGCTGTCACGCAAGTCGGCGCAACTTTTCCGCACACGGTTACCTATCACGCTTCCTGCCACGGACTCCGCGAGCTTAAACTGCGCGACGAACCGCTGCAGCTTTTGCGCCAGGTGAATGGGCTGACGCTGATTGAAATGGTTCGCTCCGAAGAATGCTGTGGTTTTGGCGGAACCTTTGCCGCCAAGTTTCCCGATATCTCTGGCGCCATGGGAAATTCGAAAGCTGAGAACGTGGCCGCGACCGGCGCCGAGTTCGTGACTGCCATCGATCCCAGTTGTCTGCTGCACCTCGAAGGCATCCTGGGCAAACGCCAGGCGCCTACTCGCACCATTCATCTTGCCAGCATCCTCGCGCATGAAAGCCGGACGAACGAGGCTCAGAAGGACGAAAGCCTGCCGCAGGAGGGACCGTGAGCACCGCGGCGCAACGCTTCCTGCAAGACGCTGCCGTTAAGTCGGCGGACTTGATGCACCGCGAAGTCATCCGGCGCGGCATGGACAGCTACGATGCCGCACATCTCAAGGGCCGCGCCCGGATCAAGGACTGGGAGGCCGCTCGCCAAAAATGTCAGGAGATCAAGCGCGAGGCCATCAATCATCTGGATCGCTACCTGCTTCAGTTCGAAGAAAAAGTGATTGCGCGCGGCGGACATGTTTACTGGGCGGCCAACAGCGAAGAGGCTTGCTCCTATGTGAAGAACCTGGCTGCGCGGTTCGGTGTGCGCACGGTGGTGAAGTCGAAATCGATGGTGACGGAAGAAATCCACCTTAGCCCTGCTCTCGAGCAAGCTGGCATTAAGGTCTGGGAAACTGATTTGGGCGAGTTCATTGTGCAGCTTCGCAATGAACCGCCTTACCACATCGTCACTCCCGCTATGCATCTCAACCGCGGCCAGATTGCCCAGTTATTCCGCGAGAAATTGGACCCCGCAATTGCCAGCGACGATCCGCGGGATTTGATGGCGGTCGCGCGCCGCAAATTGCGCGAGGCTTTTTTTGCCGCCGAAATGGGGATTTCGGGCGCGAATTTTCTGGTGGCGGATGCCGGCGTCATTGCCATTTCCACCAACGAAGGTAATGGACGCCTCTGCACCAGCCTGCCTCGCATTCACGTTGTGGTCACGGGCATTGAGAAAGTCATTCCTCGTCTCGAAGACCTGGCTGTGCTTTGGCCGGTGCTGGCTACTTCCGGCACTGGGCAAGGCATCACGACCTACGGCACGCTGATTGGAGGTCCGCGCCGCGCGGGCGAAGTGGACGGAGCGGAGGAATTCCATGTGGTGCTGGTCGACAACGGACGCAGCCAGTTGCTGGCCGATGCCGAACAACGCGAAGTGCTGCACTGTATTCGCTGTGGCGCGTGTTTGAATATCTGTCCCGTCTTCCGCCACGTAGGAGGGCACACTTATGGCACGACTTATCCCGGGCCTATCGGCAGCGTGCTTACTCCGCATCTGAATGGCATCAAGGAGTTCAAGCACCTGTCTTACGCGTCGTCGTTGTGCGGCGCCTGCACGAGCGTTTGTCCGGTAAAGATCAATCTGCATCATCACCTTCTGCAGAACCGGCGCAACGCCACCGAAGCGGGAGCTACAAAGTCGAGTGAGCGGATGATGTTCCGGGCTTGGCGCTCGGCTATGCTTCATCCTCGGATCTACGCGCTTGGCGGTTGGTCGATGCGCAAGGCTCTTCGCATCCTTTACGGACTGGGGCTTGCGGGCTCGATCCTCGACCCGATGCGGGTGTGGAACCGTTATCGCTCGCCGGTGCCGTTGCCGTCCGAATCGTTTCGCGCAATTTGGAGAAAAGACCGGAAACAAGACCGGAGAAAAAACCTTGGTGCAAACTAAAGAAGCGCAAACTGAAAAAGCGCACGTTGAAAATGCGAGCCGCGATGGGATTCTCCAGCAGATTCGCGCTGGATTGCGCACTGCGGTTCCGGAACCGGCTGCGATTGGGTCCGAGCGCGTCATTTTTGAGCCAATCAGCAATCCGCTCGAGCGCTTTCAGCAGGAATGCGTTTCGAACCTCATGGAGTGCGCGCTGACGGCCGATTGTGCCGCGAGTGCTCGACAGCTCTCCGAAGTTCTCCAGCCGCTGCCCGAGGGAGAAATTTTCGTGCAAGACGATCCCTCGCTGCGGCGGCTCGTAGAGATGACGATCGAACTGGCCGCGCCGACACGCGCGATTCGTTGGTCGAGTGAAGGCGCGCCCGCGGAAGCCGCGCAGGCCACGGTCACGCTCGCCGAAGCTCTCATCGCGCAAACCGGATCGATCCTGGTGACCTCCGCTTGCGGAGGGCGAGGCGCGTCGGTGATCGCCCCTTGTCACATTGTTTACGCGAGTGTGGCGCAACTGGTTCCCGATCTGGCTACCGCCCTCGGCCGCGTCTCGCAAGAACGGATCTTCGATTCCAATTCGTTCGCATGCGTCATCAGCGGCTCCAGCCGCACGGCCGACATCGAAAAAATTCTGGTGCAGGGCGCGCATGGACCACGACGTTTGGTGGTTATTTTGCAGACGGGAAGCTAGGGCGGAAACAGTACCAGTACCTAGAAAAATCGCGAGTTTTAGACCGTCGTGGAACCCCTTCGGCTTCGCTCAGGGCAGGCTCTAACGTCGAAAAGCGCGACGGTTAGGATGGGGTACCCGGCGGATACTTTCAGTTATTGTATCCCGGTTCCTGACAGGGATACGGTTTGTGGACTGTTTTTGGCGTTGTCCGTAATCGTGATGGCCCCGGTGAGTTGTCCGGTTTGAGTGGGATCGAAGGTAGCCGCGATCAGGCAGGTGGCTCCCGCAGCCACGGTGATACCGCATGGGTCCTTTTCAGTCTGCACCAGGGCGAAGTCCCCGCTGATCTCGATGCCGCTTATGTCCAGCGTCGCGGTTCCGGTGTTGGTGAGCTTGACGGACTTCGCGGGGCCGATCTTGCCCACGGCCACCGCGCCCCACTTCAGCTCGGCCGGTTTCAAAACAACAGCCGTAAAACCATCAAGAAGTGCGTACACTGAGCCTTCGCCCTGAGGGCCCCCGTTTAGGGTAGTGCCATATAGGGTGCGGTACGCGTTCTGGATCAAACCAGCCCCTGGCGTCGCAAGGTACTCTTGGGCATATGTAGCGTCGAACGTGTAGAGCGGCGACTCAACCCAGACACCATCCATAGGATAAAACTCGAACACCGTGCCGCAGCCAGTGCCAACGCCGAAATAACTGCCCAGGCAAGTGATCCCAGGAACTCCGCCTTGCAAGGTGGTGCCGTAGATGAGCCCGTTGCCCGAAACGTCCAAGGTCAGGCCTGCCACGGGGTTCGCCCCGTCCGGGCATTGCGAACCAATATCAGGACAGAAGTTGTAGAGCACCGTCTCGCCCCAGGGAGTGCCCTCATTCACCGGAGGTTGAAGCTGGAACACCGTGCCACAGCCCCAATAGTAGGCTATTTCGCAGTTAAAGCCGCCGTTTTCTGTGGTGCCGTATAGGTTTGGGCCGTTCGAGTTGCCGCCGTTCGAAGTCAGGCCAGCCACGGGGTTCGCTCCGTCCCCCGGCCCGCCCTGGAAAGCCCAGAGGACCGTATCAAACCAATTGCCGAACGGCACTTGCCAAATCTCGAACACCGTGCCGCAGCCAGGACTCCAAGTAAAGACATTGGTTGGGCAATTGAAATTCCCGCCGCCCGCCGTGGTGCCGTATAGGGTGACAGCTCCGGTAAGGTCACTAATGATCAGACCCGCCGCAGGGAAGGACCCGTCTCCATCATAAGAGCTGAAGTTGTAGATCGGGGTCTCCGTCCAGGCGTTGCCCTGAAGTGAAAGCTCGAAGACGGTGCCGCCACCGAAAACGCCTCCGTTTAATGTGGTTCCGTACAGGTTGCCGTTTGCGTCCTCGACCAGACCAGCCACGGGGTTCGCTCCGTCGCCCGTCCCGCCGGAGCCGAAGCTGTAGAGAAACGTCTCACTCCAGACGCCGCCTGCTTGGTGAAGCTGGAATACCGTGCCAAGGTTGTATTGTCCCCCCGTGCAAGTCGTGCCCCAGAGGTTGCCGTAGGTGTCAAACATTAGGCTGGCAACGGGGTTCGCTCCATCCCCCGTCTCACTCTCGAAGCGGTGGAGCACCACCGCTTGACTAAATGTGAGGTCGAACTCGAACACGGTGCCTTCGGCCACGGGGGACCTAGGAGCAGAGCCCGGATCTCCGTTTTCTCCAGGGTTGCCTACCCACGTACAGTAGTACTGCTCATCATCACCTAGCTGACCCACGGTAGTACCGTACAGGTTCCCCTGACTGTCTTGGATCAGACCAGCCTGGGATCGCCACCCGTAGCAAGGCATTGGCGCTGTGGCTCCCATGCAGAGGTTATAGAGAGTATCTTCGATCCAGGGGTAGAGTGGATTGTCGACGTTCGCCGTGGGAGCTTCCGCCGTCTTGTCCGGCACCTTAGGCGAACGACCTAGTTGTTTGAAGTTGTAACCTTGCGCACCCGCGTGGGCGGCGAAACCGAATAATGACAACAGAGAAATCAGCGTGCAAGTACGCAAGCGGCCAATACGGATGTTCATGACATCCCTCCGGGTTTGAAAATTCAAGATTTTTGAACTGCTGCTCGCCGATCACGGTAAGGGCCCGATTGCTGATGAATCCTGATGTCGGGGCGGCGTTCCCCACGAGGAATCCAGCGAGGCTAGCGGACATCCGAATCAGCGTCAATGGCACGAAAAGGGAACGGCCGATGCTTACATTTAGACATCCAATCCGCGACTCGCTTGTCTACGCTTCGGGCTTGGCTTCAGGTTTGAAGATTACTCCTTGACTGGTGCGGCTGTTCATTACTACTCGGATTGGTTCCGCAAACTGCAGGTGGCGGACACAGCCTTGTTCTTCGACGGCTGGTTGTTCGGTCAACCACTGCCAATCGACCGAGCCTTCGCCGGCGTCTGGATTTACCGTGAAATATCCGATCTGGAAGGCGGTTAGATTCTGGAAGAAATGGCTGCCTTGCGAGGGAGTGACTCGGAAATCGCGGAAGCCGGCCTCGACTATCACCCGCGCGCCGGAGATCTCATCCCACTCTACTGGAATGCCTAACCAGGGTTCGGTCGATCCCCAGCGGCCCACGCCGATCAGCAGATAGGGGCGGTTCTCTTCATTGAGCTGTCGATTGAAGCGCGAGACGGCGTCGGCTACTTCCTGGCTGCGGCCGCGCTCAAAGCGCTGCGAATCTACCACGACTACATCGTGAAGATCGTCGATGCGACCATTGCCTAGAACCTTGCTGCTCTGGCAGATCAACTGCTCGGGTCGCACATCGTCCAGAGCCAGGTCCTCGGTGTCGCGGGAGAGCGTCAGAGGGCGGATTTGCAGGAAACCGAACTCGGCCACCTGCGAGATCTGGCCGGTGCCGCTGTCTGAGACGCGGCTAGCCGCGTCTCTACGGGAACTGACGGCGTCGGAGGTGAGCGGCAGACGCACGGCAAATTCGATTTCCACAGGATTGCCGAGCGCATCTTCACCGGCCCGAACCAGGACATCGAGAATCTCGGCCAGCGGAAAAGTGCCATGCTTGAGCATCGGTGCGAAAGTCACGATACGCGAACCGGGCCGGCTGACTCCATCGTAGACAGCGTGGTTATCGCGGGAATAGGTTGAGGCCAGCGCCCGCAGCGTGCCGTCGCTCTCGGCGGCATCCAGGCCGAAACGCTTCTCGTACCAATGTCCGGGACGGCCGTCGGGGGCGCCATGCAACTGCAGCGCCCAGAATTCCGACTGCGAGTTGGCGAGTATGTCTTCGACCGAGGAGAATTGCACCAGGTTGCGGGGATAGCGCGGGCAGAAAGTCAAACATTTGCCTCCATCCACCACGGCCCGGCCCAAGCCCAGAGCTACGGCGGCGATGCCGTCTTCGAAAGTCATGGGAGGGACGGGATAATAATTGCGCGAGCGCACGACCCCGGAGAAATCGGGATAGAAGCGTTCGCCATGTTGCGTGCCCACAACCTGCTGAAGAATGACCGCCATTTTTTCTTCTTCCAGACGGTAGGGCGTGGCGCGCACGTAGGCCTTGGCGTGGCGGCTGAAGGTGGAGGCGTAGACGCGGCGGATGGCCTCGCTGAGCGCCTCCAGCCGGTCGTTCGTAACTCCATCGGAATCGGATTGCTGATTGCCGAGCATGAAGGTTTCATACACGCCGGTGAAAGGCTGGTACTGCGAATCCTCCAGCAGGCTGGAACTCCGCACCGCCAAGGGTTGGGTTACTTCGGCGAGGAACGATTTGAGGTCTTCGGTGAGCGCTTTGGATAACGGCGCGGCCAGGAACTTTCGCTGAATTTCAGCGTCATCTTCGCAATGCAGGGCAAAGTCGAGGAGGTTGTTCTCGGCCACGAATTGATCGAACACATCGGTCGCCAGAACGACCGCGGGAGGCACCGAGATGCGCACGCCGGGAAAGCGGCGGGTGATACGACTCTTGCGCAAAAGGTGGCGCACAAAGGCCAGGCCGCGCGCTTTGCCGCCGAGCGAGCCGGAACCAATCCGCAGAAAACTTGATTCCGACGGCTTGAAGGTATCGGCACGGAAGTCGCCGATCAGAACCTCGCTCTGTTCGCGGCGATATTCGTTGATCGATTCGATGAGATCGCGGCGCAAATGTTCGCGGCTCGGAAAATCCGAAACTTTTCGCGGACGAAGCTTGGCCGCCAGAGCGAACTCGGTGCGTGCCATCAGCCAATGAGAAAAGTGGTTGCTCTGCGAATGAAAGACGATGCTTTCCGCCGGAACGATTTGCAACTGCTCTTCCAATTCGTTCAGGTCTTTCGCTCGTCCGACCTCGCTCGCATCCGGCAGACGAAACACGAAGTCGCCAAACCCGAATTGCTCGGTCAATATTTCGCTCAAGTCCTTCAGCAGCGTGGGCGAACGCTTGCGCAAGAATGAATAGCCGGCAGCGTGTGCGCGCGGACGGAATTCGGTACGGCTGGTTTGCAGGACTACGGGCGCGTCCGGCACCAGGCTCTTCACCATGCGCGCCAGTTCAAAACCTGCCTCGGGACTCAGTTCGCCGTCCATGGGAAACTCAACATCCGAGACCACGCCGAACAGATAATTGCGATACTCCTGCACCAGGCGGGCCGCATCTTCGAAGTTCGAACTCAGCAGAATTCTCGGCCGCGCCTGCATGCGCACCAGTTTGTGCGCGACGTTGAGGCCCTCCTGGATCACGCGCCGCGATTGCTTGATCAGCTCTGTGTAGAGCACGGGCAGGAACGACGAGTAGTAGCGAATGTTGTCTTCTACCACCAGCAGCACGGGTACGCCCATGGCCCGCGTGTCGTGCAACACGTTGCGTTGATCCTCGATGTACTTGACGATCGCGATCAAGATACGGGCATTGCCCTGCCACAGAAAAATGCGGTCGATGTCGGTAACTGGATTGCGCGCCACGAAATTCTTGATCTCGCGATAATCATAACCCAGCACCACGACGGGAACATCGAGCCCGGCCTGCCTGATCTCGCTCGCCAACTGTGCCGCGTCGATGTCGCCGACGGTAAGGTTGGTTACGATCAGGTTGAATTGCTGCGAGCGGGCCAGTTCCGCCGCTTCGGCGCAGGAAGAAACGTGGGTGATTCCGGGAACGTGTTCCGGGCTGAGTTCGAGCGATTGATCGATGAGCAGTTCGTTGAGGCGGCCATCTTCGCGGAGGATGAAAGAATCGTAGAAGCTGGAGACCAGAAGGATGTTGTGTACCCTGAAGGGCATCAGGTTTTCGAAGCCTTCAAAGCGCTCTTCGGGATCGATGACGGGCTCGGCGATGCGGTGGGCGCTCATGGGGATATCCTAGTCGATATTTTGCTGGAAAAGTTGCGCTGGAGCGGATGCGCTGTGGGCAGGCAAATGCGGCTGCAGTTTCCGCGAAGGTGCGTTCGGCAGTCGCCACGTCACACCGAGGTGTGTCGTTGGTCACAGATCGCCGTAACATCGCATGGTGTACTGACGGTTGCGAGGTGAACTGCCGTGTGCCTGGCAATACCCGGGAAAGTTCTCGAAATTCAAGAAATAGGTCCGCTGCGGGCGGCCCGCGTGCAGTTCGGCGGAATCGTGCGCCAGGTATCCCTGAACTTTGTCCCTGAGGCTGGAGTGGGCGACTATGTGATGGTGCATGTTGGCTTCGCAATCAGCCGAGTGGACGCGGTCGAAGCCGAACGAACCTACAAGCTTCTGGAAGAGATGGGAGCGCTGGAGGCGGAACTGCCGCCGGCGGAAGCGTAGGCTCGCCCGCACTCGCGCCAAGCGCCTGCTGTGGCCGGGCGGGAACGACCGGCTCTCCACTGGCAAAGCTCGGATGGTTTCAGTTGCTTTGTTAGCTTATGAAGTATCTTGACGAATACCGTGACCATCGCATCGCACGGGCCTTGGCGGCGGAGATCGTCCAGTCGACAACCCAGCCCTGGGTGCTGATGGAGATCTGCGGCGGCCAAACCCACACCATCATGCGCTACGGCATTGACGAACTGCTGCCGCGCGGGATCGAACTGGTGCA
>JBEKXC010000122.1:0-14286 GCA_049512435.1 Terriglobales bacterium
ATGTAACCCTGCTCGGACTCGACGGTAAGGAGCGGACGTTCCTGGAGCCGCTCCTGGCCGCGGGAGCGCAGGTAGTTATCCATCTCAAGCATCAGAAATTTCCTCATCAGATCCCGGCCATACTCTTTCTCCATGACCATAAAAGAGGAGTATTGCGCCAAGGTTTCAGAAAGCACGGTTGCTCCCTCCATGTTGGCGCCTATCACTTGATGCGCCCACCACTGGTGTGCCATTTCGTGGGCGACCACATAGAAGACGGAATCGATGTCGTCGGGATGATTCAAATTCGCAATGAAGCCGATGGATTCGGAATAAGGCATGGTCCCGGGGAAAGCCTGGGCAAAGGTGGCCACCCGGGGAAACTCAATAATGCGCGCTTCCTTCTGCTCGTAGGGCCCGAAGTTCTTGATGTAGTACGCCAAGGACTTCTTCATGGAGTTCATCATGCGGGGAACATTCCAGGGTTGTTCCTTGAGGTAATAGACTTCCAGCTTGATGCCGTTCCACTGCTCGCGCGCCACTTCATAGCGGCCGGACATGAAGGCAAAAAAATTCAGCGAGGGATGGTCGAGTTTGTATTCGAAGTAGCGGCGGCCATCCTGCTGCCATTCACGCACCAGCGATCCCGGGGCAATGGCGATCTGATCGGGCGTGGTGCTGATGATGGCGCTCATGTCGACCCAATCCGAGTGCCCGAGGATATAGTTGTCACGGCAATCGCTGGTGCAATTGCGTTCCAGGGCGGGCATGAGGTCGAATTCCGGAAGGCCAAATTTCTTGCGCTCCACCGCATCACCCAGCTGGCGGAAGGAGTTGTAGCCGATGATGGGGCCGCTGTTGAAGAACGTGCCGTTCTGGACGATTTCCGTTTGGCTCACATTATTCTCAAACCCGCGGTTCTTGCTCTGCACGGTGAAGCGCAGGGTACGCTCTTCGCCGGGCTGCAAGGGTGAGGTGAAACGATAAATGCGATAGGAGAGACGCGTGTCGTCCTTAGCGAGCATGGCTCCGGGAATCTCTATGGAGGTGTCATAGAGTGGAGTGAGCGAGAAATGAATTTCGTCCAGGGGATGGGAGTAGGGATTGTAGATAACTTCATCACCGCGCAGGGTCGCGTTGCGGGTCGAGGGGAAGATGTCGATCGCATATTTCACGCTGCGCACGCGGGGCTGGGGCAGCTTATCCAATGGCTTATAAGTCTTCTCATAATCAGCCTGGACGCGCTTCACGTCCTTGGGGCCGAGGAGACGATTCAATATTTCGGTGTTGTACCAGATCCAGCCTCCGCAGCTGGCAAAGGCCAGCAGAGAGAGTGCGGTGGCGGCTTTCCACCCGGAACCAAAGCGCAAGGCTGCGTTGCGGCTGCGGGTTTGCCAGCGCTCTTGCTTGCCACGCGGCCAGAACATTACGGTGGCAATGGCCATGAGCAGGGAAAAAAGCAGCCAATAGAGAGTGAACCAGTCCCAAGCAACACGATAAGGCGCATCGCCGAAGAAATCCGAATAAATGACGTTGGGCCTTCCCGCAAATTGAACCAGGTTTGTGGCCACGTTCAACGGCTTCCAGAGAAAACTGTTTACGCAAAAGAAGGCTATGAAAACGAAATATCCCACGTACTTGTTGGGCGCCAGGGCTTGGATAAAGAATGCCAGAATCGCCAGAAGGACAAACCATGAGGCGTCTCGCATCAGCAATTCATGCGCATAAAGACCGAACTGGAAGCGATAGTATCCATGAGCTGCCTGGACGACGATGCCGGCCGCCAGTGCCACGGCCTGAACCAGCATGACCATGGCGACGAGCGTAAGCAGCCGCGCCGCATACGACACCCACTCCGGGGTGGGCGTGGCGTCGGCGATTTCGTCCATGCGCTCGTCGCGATCTTTCCAAACCAAGGAGCCGGAGAAGTAAGTGATGATGACGATCAGAAGGAAATCAAGAGTTCCTCGAATCAGCTCAATCACCCAGTAGGTTACGGGAAATGTTGAAGCTGTTTGATTTTCCTGGACATGCGTAGCTTCCAGGGACAGAGCCAGAATGCAGAGCATACTGGCGATCATGACCACTACGAGAAAAGCTGTGTTCTTGGCCATTCCGCGGAAATGAATCTGGAACGATCCCAGGAACTTTGCCCAGGGCGAATCTGTCAGGTGCGGTTGGGGCGGGGGAGCCGCGGCCGGAAGTATCACCGGTTGCGCGTCAGGTTCGAGCGCTTTTGTTTTCGTCCGCTTCTCGGCGAAGCTGAAGCGGGAGTAAGCGAGAGCAAAAGCTGCGCACCCGACTGCAAGCCAAAGCAAACGGTTCCAAAGAAGTAAGCCATTGAAGCTGAGAGACAGGATGTTCTTGTCGGCCACCGTCCAGTATTTGGTGACCACGACAAATGCGTTGACGCCATAAGGGTCGAACAGGGCTCGGATGCGATCCCACTGCGGGCCCTGCAGAAGTAGAGCCGTCACGGCGCGGCCGGCCAGCAGGAGAATCGCGGCAATAAAGGACGCGATGTCCCTGCGCCACACAACCGCCACGGCAAACAAAATGGCGGCGGTGAAAAAGGTGTCGGGCAAGGCGAAGAGCAGAATGCCTTTCAAATGCGCGGACCAGCTCACCGCCTCCCAGCGTTCGCGATCGGCCCAGGGCATGTACTTGGCCAGCAGAATGCCGAGAGAGACTCCCAGCATGGGTATCGTCGAGGCCAGGGTGGCGCCAAGAAAGCGCCCAAACAGGAAGTCGCGGCGCCGTATGGGCGTCGAGAACATGATCTGGTGGGTGTTGCAGCTGAAGTCGCGGAGAGCCGCAAAATTGACAAATACGGCGGTCATCAGCAACGCGAACACGCCCATGGCTGCGTAAAACGATGCAATGGCGAAGGGTGCGTTACGGCAAATATTGGAGAGGTTGAGATCCGCCATGACCTCATCGGAGCTGATGACGCCAAAAATGAGCAGAGCAATGACGAAGAGGAAGATCCAGAGCATCCAGGAGCGAAGCCAGAAGCGAATTTCGAACCATGCGATATGCCAGAGCATAATGGTCTTCTAATTCCACGAACGGATTTTGCTGAAGAAAACGTCTTCCAGATCGGGCGCGCTGGGAGCAAATCCACCGTTGAGCGGCGCCGGGCTGTAGACATGAAGAAAAGGACGTCCGCCGACCAGCTTGCTCGAGACCACCTGGTAACGCTGCTCGTAATCGGCGAGCTCGGTTTTGGCGATGGAGATTTGCCAGATTCGCCCGTTCAATTGAGCGATGGCATCCTGCGGACGCCCCTGATACAGCACCTGGCCCTGGTGAATGATCGCCATGTTGGTGCACAGGTCGGTCACGTCTTCCACGATGTGGGTGGAAAGGATCACGATCACCTGCTCGCCAATCTCAGCCAACAGGTTGTAGAAGCGATTCCGTTCTCCGGGATCTAAGCCCGCAGTAGGCTCATCCACAATCAGCAGTTGGGGATTGCCAATCAGCGCCTGGGCAATGCCGAAGCGCTGGCGCATGCCTCCGGAAAAACCTGTGAGCGCCTTCTTGCGGTCGTCGTACAGATTGCAACGCTTGAGCATCCACGCGACTACGTCTCTTCGTTCCTTAGCCTGGGCGATGCCTTTGAGCAGAGCGATGTGGCTGAGCATGTCTTGCGCGGATATGCGCGGATACACTCCAAACTCCTGGGGCAGGTAGCCGAGCCGCCGCCGCACTTCGTCCTTTTGCTTCAGTACGTCGACGTCACCTTGGATGTCGCCGAGCGTGGCTCTGCCGCTGTCCGGCTCCTGCAAAGTTGCCAGCGTGCGCATGAGGGTGGATTTGCCGGCGCCATTCGGGCCGAGCAGTCCGTACATGCCTGCTGGAATGGTCAGGGAGACATTGTCCAGCGCCTTAACGCCGTTTTTATATGTTTTCGAGAGGTTTTCAATTCGAAGTTCTATGCTCATGTGCTCACTCTTACGAAGCAAAAAATAAACGCTCTATTCCTCTAAAAGGGAGTCTGCTGCAAGATTGTGCTAAAAGAATGATTGCGTCAATTTCATAATATGCATAATTAACTTGCTTAAGCTGCAATATTCGGATACCCTTGGCTGCGGTGAGGCCTCCTCTTGTTTGCGGAACTGGAAGCGCTGGTTGCGGTAGCTGAGACGGGCTCGATGGAACGAGCAGCCAACGATCTCTACCTTACGCCTTCAGCGCTGACTCGAAGGATTCAGCGCTTGGAGGTCGAACTTGGCGTTGTTCTGCTGGACCGGCATTTCAAACCTCCAAAGTTGACGCCAGCGGGATTCGAGGTTCTCCAGAAAAGCCGCGGTATTCTTTCATCGCTGAGCGATTTGAAGGCTTCGACGTCTGGGGACACATCGCCGGTTGGACCTTTTCGTCTGGGGCTCTCTCATGCTCTGGCGCGGCCAGACATATCCAGGGTTATTATCGATCTGGGCAAGCAGTTTCCTCTGCTTCAACCGAGCATTTCGAATGATATAAGTTGCCAGTTATTGGCACGCCTGCACGTCGGGGAGTTGGACGGGGCACTCGTCGTGTTGCCCGTCGAAACGCCTCTGCCGCACGACTTGGAGGGAGTTACGCTCTCGGTTGAAGCGATGCGAGTCGTTCAAGCACGAACCTCGGCCCAACCAAGGTCTTCGAAATGCTCAGAGTTTTATCGGCGGAATTGGGTTCTCAATCCAGCCGGATGTATGGTGCGAGAAGAGATAAAGAATCGGGTGGAACGGCTGGGCGCGTCACTCATGGTTGCCGCCGAGCTGCACAATCCGGACTTGCAACTCTCGCTCATTGCGGGAAATGTGGGAGTGGGAATGTTACGAGCGAGCTTTCTACGGACCCACCCTCTGCGGGCTCGACTCAGCATCATTGAGCATCCGAATTTCAATATTTCAATCAGGATCGCTTTCTTTCGCGGCAGGTATCTGGGCACACGAGAGCAGGTGGCCCTCGAACTTCAGCGGACACTCGTGAAACACTTCGAAAGTGCCAGTGAGGTCCCCCTCCGGGTCATTCGGCGGATCGTGGCGGGCAGGGCTTCTTAGGCTCGACTGGTAGCGGCCATCATTGTTATTGTTATTGTCATCGCGACACATTTCAGCCGCGACGGCGTGGCATTTCGGGAGCTGCAAGTAGCCGATCGAACCAACTTAGCAGAGACCGAGAATGATCGCGCTGGATAGGATTAAACCCTGAAATAACCTCGAAGCTGTAAGCGCGGATTCTCCGAGCGCGAGATAAGCATCCTGCCCGGCTGGTACGACCGTCGAACGGGTGGTGGCCGGCTCCAGCCAGCAACGCACGACCGCAACGCTCGTATCGCCGAAAGCCCCGGCGCTTTTTCTGGAGATGAGCTTCTCGGCGCCTTGCCTGTACCTGGCGAACGGCGTGACGACCATGCGCACGACGGGCAGTGTCGATGCTTATACGGACTTAGAACTCAAGCACGGCAGGTGAATTTCATCGCGGATGCGGATTTTCCGATCCCCCCTCTGCTTGGAGCCAACAACGGTCCCGGATTTGGATGGCACGACATCACCGCCGAGAAGTTAGGCTTCGATTTCAAACTAAGCCCGAAGCTGACGCTGCGCGCCGGATACAACCACTCCGGTTTGCCGTTCGATGCCAGTCAGAATTTGTTCAACGTACTCGCCCCGGCGGTGGTTCAAGAGCACGTGACGGCGGGAGCAAGCTGGAGTCTCCAAAACGGCAAGGGAATCAACATCGCCTATCAGCACGCCTTCGAGAAAACCTTCGGTGGAGTGAACTCGATCCCGGCCGGGTTCGGCGGCGGCGAAGCCAACCTGCGCATGTATCAGGACGCAATCAGCCTCAGTTTTGGATGGGGCAAGTAGACTAGTCACGGAAGGAGGCAGTCATGATGGATTTCGTCTCCGCCCCCTGGCCATGGTATGTGGCTGGTCCGGTGATTGGATTATTCGTGCCCGCGTTGCTGATTCTCGACAACAGGTTATTCGGCGTCTCCAGCAGCCTGCGGCATGTATGCGCGGCTGTGTTTCCCGCCAAGCTGGACTATTTTCGTTACGACTGGAAGCGAACTGGTTCCTGGAACCTCTTTTTTGTGGCGGGAATTTTCGTGGGCGGACTCCTGGCTTCGCATTGGGGATCGTCTCACGACGTCGCGATTTCGGAATCGACCCGGTTCGCCCTGACAACACTCGGCATCCATAATTTCTCCGGCCTTGCCCCACGCGAAGTTTTCTCGTGGCCGGCATTACTCACCCTCAAAGGATTTGTATCGATCGTTGTGGGTGGTTTCCTGGTCGGTTTCGGCACGGCTTACGCTGGAGGTTGCACGTCTGGCCACGCCATCTCCGGACTCGCGGACCTGCAGCTGTCGTCGTTAATCGCCGTCATGGGCTTCTTCGCCGGCGGTCTTATCGCAACCCATTTTCTGCTTCCACTGATTTTCTGAGGATCGTTCTTGCGAGGAGCAATGTCAGCCGAACTGGAAACTCGACCGCAACCTGCCGCAACGACAGAGGAAAAAGCCGAGAATATCCTTCTGACCTATTTTCTGTTCGGAATTTTCTTCGGGATCACGCTGACCAAGTCGGAGGTGCTTTCCTGGTTTCGCATTCAGGAGATGTTCCGGTTTCAGTCGCCTCGCATGTACGAAATCATTGCCTCGGCCGTTGTAGTGGCCACTGCTTCGGTTGTCGTGATCAAGCGGCTTCAGTTGAAAGACGTGTCGGGCGAACCGATCACAATTCCACCCAAGACGCTCGGGCACGGCGTTCGTTACGCGGTTGGCGGTACGATCTTCGGCCTGGGATGGGCGCTCACGGGAGCGTGTCCGGGGCCACTCTTCGCTCTCGTAGGCAACGGCGTGACTGTGATGATCGTTGCCATTGTAAGCGCGCTGGCTGGAACCTGGCTGTACGGATTGTTACGGCCGAAGCTTCCACACTAGACTCCGGTCTTTGGGTCAGTCTTGGTACGAACCATGGCGCCCAACCGCCCACAGGTGTTGACCATCGCGGTTGTTCCGAATAGCGATATAAGGTCCTCTAGGTAGTCACGTCCAGAAGTACCATGAGACGAAAACACGAGTTGAGCTGCAACAGCAGATGACGTGCAGACTCTGCTCCGTCACGCGAACGTGAAGACAACGCTTCAGCTCTACGCTCACAGCGTGTCCGAAGATCGGTTGGAGGCGCAAGGGCTCGCGCTGGCGGCTTTTCTGCAACCGCCGTCAGCGACGGTGCAGTGAAATAATCATGGGTGGACGATGGGTGGAGGAAATATCGTGACTGCCGGTAAACTGAAGAAAAGAATGGTAGGCACGAGGAGACTCGAACTCCTGACCTCTACCGTGTCAAGGTCCTCTTCAACGGTAACTGATTGACATTCAACGGCACTGGCAGCCACCTTTGGCGTTGTAAGGAACTTTCAGGGACTAGTAACGGACCCGAATTGGACCCAGATTTTCACGCTCGTTTTGTCGCCTGACCGCGCGGGTGACTTCCCAGAAGCCGACTTCTGGCCCGGCGTGAGTCTGTTTTGGCCCATAACTTCAGAGTTGCCCGTGATACGACCGCGATAGATCAATGTCGGTGAGAAACAGTGTGAAAGCTGAACAGCGAGAAGTAACCGTCAGTCCTTACTCACCACGCCCATTGGCCTCGCGAAAATGCCCCGATACTGGGAGGTTCAAGGATTCTAGGTTGTTATTTCCGCCTGTGTCCGTGGTCTGCTGCATAGTTCTGCGACTGCAGCATCTCCGAGCGCAGGTAGGACAGCCGCAACCGCTGGCGACAACTCTGTGCCCCATCCAATGCTTGCCGGTTGCACACCCAGCAGTACGACCTCGGGAGGTCGATGTGCAAGAATCCGGAGTGCGACCAGCAGATCCGCAACGCCCAGTTGGTGGACACTTCCTCTGCCGGGCAAAGTTTGCAGTTCTTCACCAGACATCCGAACCAGCGTTCCGGGAGGCTGACCGACATCCACTGCATCCAGTACCAGCAGGTAGGAACAGTCCCAGATGTAGGTAAGCAATTCCAAGCCCAGCGTACCGCCCTCAATCAGCGAGACATCCCCCGGCACTCGCGGATCGCTTCTAAGTTTCTCTATGGCCTGCGGGCCAACACCATCGTCAGAGTGGAGGGTGTTGCCCAGGCCGAGCACAATGCAGGTTGCTGGCGCCGGCATTCAGTCCGCCTCACTCAGAACCGCATCTTCTTCTTCTTCTTCCAGTTCGGCCTCCGGAACAAACTTGTAGCCGGTGAAGATGCTCTCGATCAGGCCATTCCGTTCTTCCCAGGACACGAGCACGGCGCTGTAAACGTGGTGAATCACAAACGCAAAGAAGGCAAACATGATGCAGAAGTGAGTCAGCCGAATGTGCTGGATGTCTAGCACGCCCGGGATCCAGCTGAATAGCCAGCCCAGTGCCCACTTCCCGCGTACCTGTGTGAACATAGTGAGGCCGGTAATGATCTCAATGAGCATCAAGGTGAACATGAACAGATAGGTCACAGCGGCCAAAGCATTGTGTCCGACCTTATGCACGGGGTCTTTGCGCAGGAAGGTGTAATATTCCACCATTCTGCCCATGCCCCGCCACTGCCGGCGGTGGATCGGCACGAACGCCCGCCAGTTCGACCAGTTGTTCCCCATGAAAAACCAGTACAGCCGCAGTAGAAACGCGCCAATGAATACAAAGCCCGCGACCACGTGTATGAACCGCATCGTCGCCATCAGGAAAGTTGTGGTGCTTTTGGCGACAATAAACGGGTTATGGATGTAGTATCCGGTGAAGGAGAGCACAACTACAGACAGGAATATGACCCAGTGCGAGATGCGGACTGGCAGTTCCCACACGTAGACCCGCTCGGTCGGAAACGCGGGTTCCGGCCGGTGGGCTTCACTCCACCCATACGTCCTTAACTCAGCCATTGCGGCCTCCTTTCATCTCGCTTCTTGCACGGTATAGCGCCGTCCATGGCCATCGACCACGTGCACGGCGCAAGCCAGGCAGGGATCGAAGGAGTGAATGGTGCGCAGAATCTCCAATGGGCGCTCCGGATCGGCGATTGGGGTTTTCAATAAGGACGCCTCGTAGGCTCCCCGCTGGCCTTTCCCGTCGCGCGGCCCCGCGTTCCACGTTGTGGGCACCACGCACTGGTAGTTCTTGATTTTCTTTTCTTCAATTTGGACCCAGTGGCCGAGAGAGCCGCGAGGCGCCTCGTGGAAGCCGAAGCCCTGAGCCTGTTTGGGCCAGGTATCGGGATCCCATTTCTCACCGTTGTGCACACGCAGATCGCCGTGCCCGAGCTTGTCGCCGAGTTCCGCCACCCACTTGCTGACTAGTCCGGCCATCACATGGGCTTCGATCGCCCGAGCCGCAATGCGTCCCAGAGTCGAAAAGAGCGCTGTTGCTGGCGCGTTGAGTTTGGCCAGGACGCCGTCGACCGCAGCCTTCACTTCGGGATGCCCTGAGGCATAGGCCACCAGCATGCGTGACAGCGGGCCGACCTCCATCGGATGATCCTGGTAGCGCGGCGCCTTGAGCCAGGAATATTTCTGGTCGACCTCTAGATGCTCGAATGGGGGCTTTGGTCCGGTGTACTTCGGGCTGGTTTCGCCCTGATAGGGATGCTTCCCGTTCTGATCTCCGTCCGAATAATCGTACCAGGAGTGCGTCACGTACTCCGTAACGTTGGCAGGATCCACCGGGTACACTTTCGAGAGATCGCGGTTGAAAATCGCACCACGCTGCAGGTAGAAACGCGACGGATCCTTGATGCTTCCTTGAGGAAAGTCGCCGTAGGAGAGGAAATTTCCCAGTCCCTCGCCTCGTCCGAACCAGTCGCGATAGAACCCGGCGACCGCGAGGACGTCGGGAATGTAGACCTGATCGACGAAAGCCTGCGCCTTGCTGGCCAGCTCGGCGAGAAAAGTAATTCGCTCGGGATTGATCGTCGCCTGCGGCTCGTTGGAATCCATGGCAGTTGACATGCCGCCGACGAGATACGTCTGGAGATGCGGGTTCTTCCCACCCAGCACGGCATGGATGCGGATGTAGTCCCTCTGAAATTCCAGCGCTTCCACATAGTGGGCGACTGCCAGCAGATTGGCCTCGGGCGGCAGGTGGTACGCGGGATGCCCCCAATACCCGCTGCTGAACAGGCTCAACTGCTTGGTTTCGACCAGCGCCTTCACGCGGTCCTGGATTTCCTTGAAGTAAGCGCGGCTGGATTTCGGCCAGGGCGAAATGGATTCCGCCAGTTGCGAAGTTTTCCCGGGATCAGCCTTGAGCGCCAAGGTCACATCCACCCAATCCAGCGCATGCAAGTGGTAGAAGTGGATCACGTGGTCCTGCACGTATTGGCTGGCGCCAATGATGTTGCGGATCAGGCTGGCATTCTCCGGGACCTCGATGCCGAGCGCGTCCTCGACAGCGCGCACCGAAGTTAAGGCATGGACCGTGGTGCAGACGCCGCAAATGCGTTGCGTCCAGATCCAGGCCTCGCGTGGATCGCGGCCGCGCAGGATCATTTCGATGCCCCGGAACATGGTTCCTGAACTCCAGGCATCGGATACCGCACCACCGTTGACTTCAGCCTCGATGCGCAGATGGCCTTCAATGCGGGTCACTGGATCAACCACGATGCGTGCCATAGGCTCCTCCTATGCTTTCCTCGGTGGCTCATTGCTCACCGACGGTGATGCTGCTGGCGGCAGGGGCCGCATGCGGTCACGAACCGCGCTGGCGATCCCATGCACCACGGTTGCGCCAGCCACGACGGCGGTGATTCCCAGCCCGATCTCGCCGGCGGTCACGTCTACGCCGAAGCCCGGAACTGTGGGTAGCCGGTCGTAAAATGGAGAGCGCGTATCCCAGAAGCGGTGCGAGGCGCATGCCAGACAGCCGTGACCGGCCTTCACTGGCCAACTCGTACCGTCATTCCAACGTACCGAGGGACAATTGAAGGTCGCCTGCGGGCCCTTGCAGCCCATTTTGTACAAGCACCAGCCCCTGCGATGGCCTTCGTCATCCCACTCCTGAACGTAACGGCCAGCATCGTAGTGGGCGCGCCGCTCGCACTGGTCATGGATAATGCGTCCGTAGGCGAACAGAGGACGGTTGAACTGGTCCACTGCGGGCAACTGGCCAAAGGTCAGGTAATGAACCAGCACGGCGGCAGTGTTCACCGGATTCTGCGGGCAGCCACCGAGATTAATCACTGTGGCCTCGGGCACCGCCTCTGAGATACCCACGGCGCCAGTGGGATTGGGGTAAGCCCGCACGAGTCCTCCATCCCACGCGCACGCTCCGGCGGCAATCGTGGCGGCGGCGTTTGGGCAGACGTGGCGCGCGATATCGAGTGCTGTCCGGCCGCCCACGGTGCAATACACACCGTCGTCAGCGAGCGGGATCGCACCCTCGACGACGGCAATGAACTTGGCCTTTTCCTCGCGTACGACACGCTCCAGCGCAGCCTCCGCCTGGTGGCCGGCACCGGCCATAATCAACTCGTGGTACTCCCAGGAAAACAGATCCAATACCACTTCCAACACGGTGGGGTGGCTGGAACGGAGGATGGACTCGGAGTTCCCGGCACAGTCCTGAAATTGCAACCAGACCAGCACCGGTTTCCTGGCTTTCTCCAGCGCGGCGGCCACCTGGGCGACGTAGCGCGGAGGCAGCGCCAGAGTGGCCGTCATGAGGCTGCAGAATTTCAGGAAGCGGCGGCGATTGATGCCTTTCTGCTGCAGGGCCCCGGACAACGAGCGATTCGACGGGAGCATGGGCTCACCTCGCGGTCATTTTTTGCCAGGGAGCAAGTCGGCGCTGGTCACCGGAAATCGGGGCTGGAGTCTCTTGTCCCTGGGTACGGATTTTGCTTGAATAGCATCCACTTCCCGGCAACGCTGTGACTCCAATCACTATTTAATGTGAGACCACGCACATTCGACTGCCAGACTGGCTCCGAACTTGGCGCAATGGTTACATGCGAGGGAGAACTCCGGGATTGTTGTCCAGAAACGGGCTTCGAGGAAGTCTCGGCTGGGTCGATTCCGACAAGCCGACTTGTCGGTACCGATCTGGCGCGCTTCCCAGAAGCCCGTTTCTGGCCCACTTCCGGGCTTGCCGACCAGCCGCTAACAATGCGAAGAACTCGTTCCGAAGAGCTTGGCGCGGTAGATTAGCCGGAATCAAATCATCATCGTTGACTGGCACCTTCCGCTACAACTCAGCAAGAAACACACGGGCGTGCTTAATGTTGCATATTTGGTCCGAATTTCCCTGAGCACGCCAATAAGGATACCGCGTCAGGCAGCCATCTCTTCGGTCTTGGCGAAGGCCAGCAGCTTCATCAATTCGCTGATCTGGATGTTCTCCAGCGAACACACGGCAGCTTTGATTTTTCGGCTTAGTCCATCGTCTATGCGCGTCGCGACCATCTTGTCGAATTTCGCGTCGATCTCCTTCCAGGTGAATGGCTGCGCAGGGGCCCCGGGGAAATCTGAGATTTCCTGGGTGAACGACGTGCCACTCTTGAGCCGGACGGTCACTCGGCTCGCGAGGTCGGCCGGGTAACGGGCCGTAAGGCCAGCGTCAGGTCGCACCGTGACCTTCTGCATCAAATCTTGGACATCTCGCTTTTCAATCCGGCTGGGCTCGAGTTGCGCCGGCTGCACATCGCCGTCCAAGAGCGCGACAGCCATGAGGTACGGCAGGCTGTGGTCGGCATCCTCCTTGGTGTGAACATCGTGCTTGGGACCGAATCGCCCGCCCCCGGTGAAATCGTAAGCGTCTTGGAAAACTTCAGCCTCGACGCTCACGATGTCCGCCGGATTAAATGGGTGTACCTTATGCAACGCGATCGTGCAGAACACGCCCGATTGTGCCGGAATCGCGGTGTTGTAAGTCTTTAAGGCCAACCGATCGAAGCAATCCAGTTTCACGTTCTTCCACTCGATCTCGATCGATTTGCCCAGCGCATGCGCCAGCCCGTTTGTTCCCTCAATTACATACTTCGGGCCGGTCACCCCGCGAGACGCTAGAAAGACGCCGTGCATAGACGACAACGCAGTTTGGGACGAGTTCAAGCCCTTCCATTGCGAGATCGGCGTGGTGCGCACGACCAACAGCGGAATGACGTCACCGCAGATTTCGACCGCCGCCGCGGTTTTTGCCTCGTCCAGTTGGAGTGCCTTGGACGCCCCGGCTCCTATTGAGAATGAGAGCGGTGTTGTTAGGTCAAACCCCTCTTCCATGAAGGGAGCGACAGAAGTCAGTTCCGACTCGACTTGGTAGGCAACCGCCAGTGCGGTCAAGAATTCTTTGCCGGATCGCCCCGCGTGCTCGCAGGCGGCCAAGACCGCTCCAACGTTGTCCGACGGGTGACACAGCGACACCGGACCAAGATAGCTGTCCATTAGGTCGACGTACCGCACCAGTGCCGTGTTGGCCGAAGCTGCATAGATGACGTTGGCATTTCCCCCGCCGATCAAAGTGCATTGCGCGTCCGAACCGCCGAACTGTTTGGCCTGTTCCACACAGGCCACCGTCGGAGTCGCGCCGAGAGCGTTGATCGCGCATGCCAAAGAATCGAGAACGCTCACTTTCAGGCGTTCCCGCCGCTCGGGAGTAAGGTCCTCGTAGCTCGCCCTGTACGAGAACATCGCGATTCCCTGCGCTTGGCTTTCGCCCGTGATGATCGGCTTAGGCTTCGTTGCATAGTGACCGGCGGTTTGGCCCACAGCTTGAGCTGGAACTCCTGACTGCAGACGAGGATCACTCTTGGGGCCTGCACCTTGTGTACTCATTGAGCTTTTACCTCCTGCACGACGCGGACATTTTGCCTCCCGTCCGAAGCGCACGTCAAGGAGCGGATAACGAGCGATGCGGAAGTTGAGCCACGAAGAGGCAGGCGGGCCAGAAGTCGGCTTGGGCGAGATCACCATTGATCTTCGCCAAGCCCGTTTCCGCTTGGCCGACAAATCGTCCGTGAAAGCGAATCGAACAAACAACGCACCAGCCGTGGCGGTTCTTCGAGAATCCCCTTTGGCGGGCCGAGCCGCTCCGGGCCGAGAAGGCCGATATCCCTTGAAACCGAGGCACGTGTGTGTGTATCTAATCAGCCGTGGCTCGGGTTAGCGGTGCACCGCAATCCAAACAAGAGTGTGAAATCTGAGTTTGGCTGTGAAGCGCAAAGAGGGTAAATGCAATGGCAAATCTTCAGGAACGACTGGACGGGTTTAAGAAGTCATTCGAATCCGGAGCTCCGCCATACAACGCGCCACGCGAGGCCATCGAAAAGATGC
>JBEKXC010000123.1:0-14246 GCA_049512435.1 Terriglobales bacterium
TCCGCCGCATCGAGCGCGGTGTTGGTTTTGCGCAGCATGTCGAACATGGCGGCCTGTGCCTCGGCGGTGTTCAGATCGTCGTCGAGGGCGCTCTTCATTCTTGCGATGGTCTCGTCGGCCAGTTGCGCCATGGCTGCGGTCGCGCCGGCGGGGAACTGGGTGCTTGTCAGGCGGAAACGGAAGTTGCGCAGTTTCTCCACCGAACTGGCTGCGGACTTCAAGCCATCAAAAGTAAAGTTCAGCTGATTGCGATAGGGCACCTGCGTCAGCAGCCAGCGGATCGATGACGGCTTGTGTCCGCGCAGCACCAGATCCCGGATGGTGAAGAAGTTTCCGAGACTCTTTGACATCTTCTGGCCCTCGACCAGCAGAAACCGCGCATGAAACCAATAGCGTGCAAATTGCTTTCCGGTGAGTGATTCCGACTGCGCGATTTCGTTTTCGTGATGCGGGAAAATCAAATCTTCGCCGCCGGCGTGCAGGTCGAAGCTGGGGCCTAGCTCCTCCATCGACATCACCGAGCATTCGATATGCCAGCCCGGACGCCCCGGCCCGATCGATGTATCCCATGAGGCTTCGCCGGGCTTGGGAGCTTTCCAGAGGGCGAAGTCGCGGGCGCTGTCTTTTTCGTATTCGTCCACGTCGACGCGCGCGCCGTCAGTCATGCCGGCAAAATCTTTTTTCGAGAGCTTGCCGTATTCGGGGAATTTCGCAATGCTGAAATAGTACGAACCGTCTTCGGTGCGGTACGCGAAGCCTTTCTTCGCCAGTTCGGCAATGAAGTCGGCCATCTGTTGGATGTGTTCGGTGGCGCGCACCAGAATCGGCCGCTCAATGTTCAAGGTGGCCGAATCTTCCAGAAAGGCCTGGGTGAACTTCGCGGTGTACTGCTGCACGGTGACGCCGTCGCGCGCGGAGTTGCGAATGATCTTGTCGTCGACGTCGGTGATATTCATGACGTAGCGGACGTCGTATCCACTCTGGCGCAGAAAGCGATAGAGAAGATCGACGGCGATGAATGTACGGAAATTGCCGATGTGGCCGTAGTCATAAACGGTCGGCCCGCAGGCATACATGCGGACGCGGTTGCCGTCGATCGGATGGAAGTCTTCGATCTTCCCGGAGAGAGTGTTATAGAGGCGCAGTGGCATAGGGACGCAGAGTCATGGATGAGTTCGCGTGCGGAGTACGAACTCTTCATTCTAGGGGCGCGCTGGAAAAGGGGTCAAATAGGGTGCGGGGAGAGAAAATAGACTCTTCCCCGCCGCTCTTAGTTAACGTTAACCGTGAATATGACCGGGCTAAGGCTGCCTGACGATGCCGTGATGGTTACGGTTCCGGCTGTCAGCGGGGCCGTATAGCGTGTTTCGGCGATTCCCTTCGAATTGGTGGTCGCTGGGTTCATCGAAAAGCTGCCTCCGGCGCCTCCGTCGTCGTAGGTCACTGAATTCCCGGAGGCGGGATTGCCATACTGGTCCTGGACAAGAACCTCCAGTTCCTTTGCCTCCTTAGCTCCCGGTTTGACGGTCTGGTTGTTGCCTGAATATATGTTGAGGGTGGCTTCGGGCCCGGCCAGCACAGTCTCTTTGAAAACCACAGGAGCTATTCCCGTGACGGAGGCGGTAATCGCGATGACGCCCGCTTGCGTTCCAGCCATGTAGGTGGTGCTCGCAATACCTGAAGAGTTTGTGGTTGCGGTTGGCGCCGAGAATGTTCCGCCGACTCCTCCGTCAGAGAAACTCACCTGGATTCCGTCGAGTGGGTTACCCGCCAGGTCTTTAACCTTGACATTCAGTGGCAGAGGCAACTGGGTTGTCACCGGTGTCTCTTGCTTATTTCCCGAGGAGATCGACAGTGTCGCGGGACCGGTCGAGGTTGCCGTTTCTACGAAAGTCGCGCTGGCATATCCGAGGCTGGATGCTGTAATCGTATAGGTCCCGGGTTTATCGGGCAGAGTATAGGACGTAGTGGCGGTCCCCGTGTCGTCGGTAATGGCAACTGGGTTCGAGAACGACCCACCCTTGCTGCTGGCGCTGAAAGTCACGGAAATGCCGGGAGTTTGAATGGGGTTGCCGGAGTAGGGATCCTGAAGCGAGGCCTGCAAAGGGACAGGCAGCGTTGTCGCTTCGACTCCGGTCTGGTTGTTGCCCGCCGCTGCTGTGAACGCAGGCAACAGGCCAAAGACGGTTAGCTGGGTCGTGCCGTTGACGTACACCCTGCCATCGGCCACGATCGGCATCTCGAAATGAACCACCGGACCGAATCTATCGCGAGAACCTGCCATCGAGCTGTCGTAAAACTCGTTCGCAAGATTGGTGGCGTCGAAAGCAAAAAGGTGGCTGGTGAGAACCGAGACGTACCAGAATATTGCATCAGTCTGGCCATTTGAGGAAACAATGCCCCCCTGCGGATTCGCATCCACTCTTGGGGTCTGCGAGGTCGGCGTCAAAGAAAGCTGGCCATTGGTAAACGAATATGCCATGACCGGGGTTGTGAAGGCCTCGACATACAGGTTGTTATTCCAGTAGGTCAGTCCGGCGTGGACCTCTGCACCTGTGGCTATGGGAACGTCCAGCTCTTGAGGAATCTGGAAGTCGCCATTGGGATTGTACTGGCCCATATCGTTCTGGTTGACCAAGTAGAGCGTTCCGTTCTTGTCAATCGTGATCACGAAATTACCCTCGGGCACATCAGGCAGAAGGATAATCCCGCCGGCACTAACGTCGAGGTCGTTAACCTGCAGATACTTTTGGTTCCATGGAGTGAAGTAGTCCACCAGGTTCAGGACGCCATTGCCCTGGTTGAACTTAAGGAGGGTATCTCCATAGTGGGGTCCACCGTTGTTTGCATCGAACAGACCGTCTCCGGTATTGGCATAGACGTTTCCAGCTCCATCTCCAGCCAGTCCTGCACCCGACAACCAGACCGCCGAAGCGTCAACTCCAGGGGAAGCGTCGAATACTCCGACCTGCTGGAGCGTGGTCTCGTCGTAGGCCATGACCCAGCCATTTTCGGTCTTGACGTTACAGCCGGGGCTGCCAAAGCCGATGTAGACAACGCCGTCCTGCAACAAGAGCCCGGCCCGTTGCTGCTGGTATTTGTCGATGAAGGTGTAAAGCTGATTGTCGATGGTGACTGAGGCAGTGACAACGACGGGACCGCCGAATAGTTCCGCGCCCGTGCCCAGATCCAAGGCGTGGAGCCTGTGGACATAGGTGCCATTCTCCTTGGTCACGGCCAGCACAAAAATGGCATTCTGGGTGGTGTCGATAACCGGCGTGCCCTGGATGCCGAACTCCGTGTATTCGCTGTGGCAGAACTCATCCGCAGTCGGAACACTAGTGACTCCATTCGCGGGATCGAGAAAATTCACATACCAGAGAGGCGATGCATTGCTGCCCTGATTGTTGTCGGCATCGAAGGCGTAAACGCTGTCGTGCATGGTAGCGACGTAGACGACGTTGTGGGTGGCGTTCAATGTTGGAATGAAAACCCCCGGAACATAAAGCGGCTGGGCAGGCATTTGTCCATCCAGAGTTTGGGTGAACAGTTTGCCGAATTGCACGGGATTGACGTTGGCAGGTGACAAAGTCAGCTCAGTCGTATTTTGACCAGTGCGGGAATTGTCGTAATGCTGGGTCAAGACGGGGGTCTGGCCGAAGGCCGAGGAAAGGCAAAGCAGGACAAGAAAAATCGCAACGACGATACAAGTGAACGTGCTTCGGCGGAAGGGGCGGAAAACCCGCGTATCGCACGGGGGAACGCGACCAAAAACCAGCGGCTTAGCACCGCGAACGCTCCGCCAGAAAGTGTAGCAAGGCATGGTAGCCTCCAAAGCCCCCTCTGACTGGCGACCGATACTTTACCACGAATTGCCACGAAGGACAAAGATCAAAGATCAATGACAGGTGGTAGTGGTGTCGGGCTGCGACCCCGAATGTGGTTGCCATCGAGTGGATGGAAGTAAGGAGCCGGTCCGGACCGCATTTTGGATCGCTAAACCTGTTCCGCCATTTCAGGTTCCAGCGCGTCGTAGTCGCTCACCCGGAGCCGATCCTCAACTGTTGGAAGCTTATCGAGTCGACGAGACGGAATTAAGGCATAAACCGCAAGAACAACCATGATCGGGTCGAGTGGCCGTCGATAGTAAAATTCGGGACTCGTAATGTAGTAGATGAGCGGAAATACCACCAGCATGATGGTGTAAGACATCGCCGCGTCAACGTGTCTGACCCAGGCTCTTCGCAGGCCCACCAGCGCCAGGATAGTGAATGTGGAACTAAAGACAATATTGGCTGGGTCCCAGTGCTCCAGTTGCAAGTACCAAGGCTGCAGACTCCAGTATCCGGTCCAAATAAAAAACACCCTTCGCAAAGTTGTCCATGCATACCATCCGGGATGAGTCTTGATGAAGCTGATGGCCTGAGCCTTCTTGTTGGCCATATACTTCAGCTCACCATCGCGCTGGAACTCCTGCACTTCCGCGGCATTCTGCCAAGGGCCCAGCTCAGACGGCTCCCAGTAATCGGTGGTGCCCTTTGTACCCAATCGGAGCACTAATCCCATATTGCCGCGAAAGGGGATGAAAGTATGGAAGGTGCGCCAATTTCGCACAGCCCAGGGACTAACTACGACTACTAAGGCGAGCCCCAAAGCCACATTCGGCGCGAGCCAGCGGCGCCTCTGCTTATGCCTAAGATATGAAATTCGCGCTTGCAGGAACGGCAGAACCGAAAGTACGGTGGCGCTGGTTAGCGCGGCCAGACCCCAGAGCAGTCCTGTACCCACCCATGCCGAAATCCGATCTGTATCTTCCAACTTCAGTGCAATCAGAAAAAGTAAGCTGAAGAGCAGCGTGGCGAGCCAGGTCTCCCAAATCCGGTCGAGCGGGAAATAGATGGCATAGGGGAAGAAAGCCCATGTCCAGGCTGCCCACTTGGCCACATAGGTACCGAAGCTCTTGCGCGCGAAAAAAAAGATGGGGAGGCAGGTCAAGGCGGACGTCAGGGCGTTGAACGAGAGAACCGCCAACGCGGCCGGCTTGGTGTAGACACCAAAAACTTTGAAAAATCCAGCGACGATATAGGGATAGACGGGTGTCATCCACGCAGTCGGTCCGGTCTTCTCGAACAGGGGACTGCTGAAGCCCTCGCCCTGTACGATTGAGCGTGCAATTCTCCCGGTTTCGAAGCCAAACTTGAAGTGGTCATGCATGGGAAGGAGCTGTTCGGTATAGACGAAGCCCATGACGATGAGTCGAATTGCCAGCGCCGCCATCACCATCAGAAAGAGCGTTCGAAACCCGGCACGCTTATCCGAGTAGCTACTCTCGAGCAGGCGAACGTCTACCGGAGCTGTGGTTGGTGCTTCTGCATCAACACATTCGTTTGAAGATTCCGCTCGGCGCATTCGTTGCTGTCCTAACTAGGAGATATTAGTCCAAGCTATTGGACCTGATTTGGAACTCCGTGTAAAGACTTAGGTAAAGCCGATGCATAAATTCTGAAAGCGCGCACATTGCAGGGCTCTATGCTCCTTTTGATGCCAAAACCGGATCGGCGAATAAATCAGAAGCAAATATTTTTGTTTCAGGGAGTGGACGGCGCGATGGGGCGCCTGATTCAGGGCGATCATTCTTCGCGGCGATCATTCTTCGGGGCGATCATCAAGGTTCCAGTGCGGGTGTTGGCGCGGGCGCATGAAGCCGGTGCTGCACCAGAAATGCGTAGTGCACGGCGGAGACGATGGTGAAGATAAAGGTGGCGCGCAGAAAGGTGGTGCAGGCAATCGAGACCCAGCGTGCGGGCTCGATCAGCAGCAGCAGCACGAAGAAAATCGCGGCCACTTGTGCGAAGGTGTTGGCCTTGCCGAAGATGCTGGGACGAAAATCGCGCAGGCCGGCAATCATGAACAGCACGCCGCTGATCAGCAGGATGGAGATGTCGCGGCTGAATACCACGATCGTATATTTCCAGGGAATCATCTGCTCGATCGACAGCACAAGAAACATGGTGCTCATCAGTAACTTGTCCGCGATCGGGTCGAGATACTGACCGAGCATCGTTTGCTGATGCAGGGTGCGCGCCAGCAGGCCATCGAGGCCATCGCTCATTCCGGCAAGAATGAATAGCGCCAGCGCCCATTTGAAATCGTGCTTGACCACGTTGATGACAATGAAGGGAAGAAAAATCATGCGCAGCAGGGTGAGCTGGTTGGGCGCAGTCAGAATCTGCCGGAAGTTCACCGCTATTTTTCTCCCTCGGCTTTTCCTCCGCCATATCTTCCAGAGTTCGCGAGAAACTCGCTCGCCAGGAGCGGGGCGGGATCCTGTCCCGTTTTTTCGGCGAAGCGCTGGGCGAGCGAGAGCAGGTTTCCCTCCGGAAGATCGAGTTCCATGCGTTCCACGCGGTGCATGGGAAAGAAGACGACGCCGGAGGTGAAGGGCTCGCCGCTCTTGATCTGCAAGGCGAGATCGTCGAAAGAAGCGACATCGACACCGCGCAGGCTGAGGCCTTCGGCGGCAAGATGGAGGATCGCGCCCCAGAATTTTTCGCGCGGGTTGCCTAACGTCACGATCACGAGCACGCCTGGACGGAATGGGCTGACCGCTTGAGGTTCCTGATAAAAGCTAGTGCTGGGCACGATTCGATTGTCGTCTGGAGGGGATAGAAATTGCAAACGGAGGCAGCAAATCAGGAGGGTGGCCCACTCAAGCCCGCTTTTGGCTTGCGTGGGGCAGTTCTACTGTCCGCCGCAAAATCCCCACTCTAAATTTCGCAAAGAGCACGAAATTTAGAATGGGCCACCCGCCTGGAGATCGGAGTAGAACTTGAAATCCGGCGGATACGTTAGAACGAACCCATGGTCGGCGCTGCGGTGAACTTGCCAGCCTGCAGGAGCATTTGCGGCCAGACCTACTCCACTATTAATTGTTGCGAGCGCCACTAGCAACGTGAATACGCCGCGCATGAATACACAAGTGCTGCCATTAGTTGTCGCTTTCATTTCGCACCGCTTTCAGATCAATTCCTACCTGCTCGGCCTTCTTGTAAAGATGCGATCGCTCCAGGCCGAGCGCGCGCGCCGTGTTTGAGATCTGGTGGTGATGGCGTTTCAACTCCGCCAGGATAGTTTGTTTTTCGAAGGCGCGCACGCGGTCGGCGAGCGGGCCGGTACCGGCCGATATAGAATCGGGCGCGGACGTTATCGCCGACAGGGAAGCGGGCAGCGCGAGCGCCACAGTTTCGGAGGTGACCTCATCGGATGTCGCCAGCAGCATCAGCCGTTCGACTGCGTTTCTGAGTTCGCGGACATTGCCCGGCCATGGATGCTCTTGCAGCGCGGCCATCGCGTCTGCCGTGAAGCGCATGGGCTTCCATCCATTGGTTATGCTCACTTGCTGGGCAAAGTGCTCGATCAGCGCCGGGATGTCTTCGCGGCGTTCGCGCAACGGGGGCAGGCGCAATGGGAAGACGAACACACGGTGAAATAAATCCTGCCGGAATTTGCCGTCGTGCACTTGCGCTTCGAGGTCGCGATGCGTGGCGACGACGACTCGCACATCCACGGTGATGGCGCGCTCGCCGCCGATGCGCTCGACCTCTCCTTCTTCGAGCACGCGCAGCAGCTTGGCTTGCATGGTGAGCGGCATGTCGCCGATTTCATCGAGAAAGATGGTGCCGTGCTGGGCTTGCTCGAACTTGCCGAGATGGCGGCCGGCGGCGCCGGTGAAGGATCCCTTTTCGTGGCCAAATAATTCGGATTCGATCAGCTCCGCCGGAACCGCGGCGCAGTTCAGCGTGACGAATGGAGCGCCTGATCGTGGACTGCGCTCATGCAGCGTGCGCGCCACGAGTTCTTTCCCCGTACCGGTTTCGCCGAGAATGCAGACGCGGGTTTCGCTGGCGGCTACGCGTTCCACTTGCGCCATCACGCGGCGCATGGTCTCACCTTTCCAGACGATCTCATGTTTGCCGAGGCGGCGCTCCAGGTCGCGGTTCTCGCGTTCGAGGCGGCCGAGCTTCAGTGCGTTTTCCACGGTGAGCAGCAATTTTTCAGTCGAGATTGGTTTTTCCAGGAAGTCGAGTGCACCGAGGCGCGTGGCGCGGACGGCCATTTCAATGTGCGCCTGACCCGACATCATCACGACGGGAGTCGGCACGCCTTGCGCTTTGAGTTCTTCGAGAAGCGCGAGGCCATCTTTGCCGGGCATCACTACGTCGGAGAGAATCAAGTCGAAAGATTGAGATTTGGCCAGCTCGAGCGCCCGGGTTGCATTGTCGCAGACGGCGGCTTCGTGGCCTTCCAGGCGAAACGCCCGCGACAGCGACGCCAGGGTGTTGGCTTCGTCGTCTACGATTAGTAAGTGCGCTTTTTGCGCCACGGTTTTCTCCTGTTAATTCTGGTTCGGATACCACGGCTGTGCGTTGCACGGTAGTTCGATTCGAAACGTGGTTCCCTGCTCTTTCGTGCTCTCGACGGAAATTTTGCCGCCGTGATCGCTCACCACCGATTGCACAATCGCAAGGCCGAGTCCAGTTCCATGCTGCTTGGTCGTGTAATACGGAGTGAACAATCGTCCGCATTCTTCCGGGGTCAGGCCGGAGCCGGCATCGGAGACGGAGATCTCAACGTGATCGCCGAGAGCCGCAGTGCGAATCGTCAGCTCTCCACCTTGCGGCATGGCATCGATCGCATTGAGCACCAGGTTCTGCAATGCACGATGCAACAGATCGGGATCGGCTGCAATTTCGGGCAACGCGTCGGCCAATTCGGTGCGCACGACAATCTGATTTTTCTCCTGTAGCTGCGCATGGAAAACGCGCAGCACCGAGCGCACCACATCGTTCACCTGGGTCGGATGGCGTTGTGGCTGTGGCATCTTTGAAAATTCGCTGAAGCGGCTGATGATGGTTTTCAGATTGTTGATTTCCGCCAGCAGGGTCGCCGTCCCTTCCTGAAAAACTTCCTCGAACATCTCCGGTGATTTTTGTTTCGCGCGCATGAGATTCTCAACCGTAACCTGCAAGGGAAAAAGTGGATTCTTCAGTTCGTGGGCCAATCGCCGCGCCAATTCGCGCCATGCGGCCACGCGCTCGGCCTGCAGAGTGCGGTCTTTTTGCTGCATGAGATCTTCCGTCATTCGGTTGAACGACGCGGCCAGTTCGCCCAGTTCATCGCTTGATTCAACCTCGACCTTGGCGCCGAGATCGCCGGCGGCGACCCGGCGGGCAGCCTCGGCCAGCGACACAACTGGGCGCGTGACGCGAGCCGCAAACCACAGGCTGGCCAGCACCGCCACCAGAATTCCAACGCCGCCGACCAGCATTGCGGTCGAGACGATCTGCCGCTCCAATTCGATCAGCGGACGCCGCGAACTGCCGACCAGCAAAACGCCCATCAGTTGCTGATTCGCGCCGCTCTGATTTGGCGACATTTGATTGGTTGCCGTGAAGATGGGTCCGGTTAGCGGGACGGCGTGAAAAACTTCGGCGTCAGCGGCGTCGGACGTCCAACGGATCACGCCTTGAAATTCCTGCATGGTATCGCGCACGCGTGCGACCAACGGGGCGATCTTGTCGACGCCCGCGGCCGGCCCATTCAAATCGAGCAGCGACTTCGGATTCCATTTTGCGTCCAGGTTTTGATAAAGCAGTACGCGGGTGCCGGTGGGGATGTCGAGCGTCGAGAGGAAGCCCTGGTCGAGGCGTTCGCCGCCAATCACGTACAAAGGCTGCTCGCCGACGTGGCCCGCCCGCACGGCAAACAGTCCTAGGGTTGGGCCGTTGGGCAGTTCTTCGCGTTTCAGAAAAGCTCCGGCTGGGGCTGCGGGAGTCGTCGCTTCGGGAATCGTCGCTCGGGGAATTGCGGCTTCGGGATATCCAAATTTTGCTTGCCACTGCGCGGAGGAGAGGATGGTGCCGCGAAAGTCGACGAGTTCCAGGAAATCGAGCTGCTGCTGACTCGCTAATGTGCGCGCCTCACCTACATGCTCGCCGGCGTCTGCGGCGCCGCGATTCATCTCCAGAGCAATACGCTGCACGGTTTCGCTGGCGGCGACGGATTCGACCTTGCGTGCAACTTCCAGTCCCCGCCGCTGGAACTCCGATCGGAACTGAGCGGCGACCGCATTGGCGCGTTCTTGATCAGCCTGTTCGAACGAGTGCCTGATGGTGCTGTACACGGACGCCGAAATGACTGCGACGCAGAGCAATACGGTCGCCGCGAACAAGAGAAGAAGCTTCTGGCGGAAGCTCATCGCGAGCCCGCCTCGGGCCGCCGATCTGCCAGTCGTTGCTCTGTCAACCAAGCATTTGCGAGCGAGATCCCTGACTCGTTCCAATCTCCCGGCCGTCCCGGCTCCCAGTCGTGCACGCGGGCACTGAACGCACTCGCGACCGGCAAATGAAAAAGCGGGATAACGGAGTATCCATCGAGCAAAGCGCGCTCGGCTCGATAGAGATCATCCAAGTTCAGGGAGTTGCCGTTCAGAGAGCTGCCGTCCAGAGAGTTGCCGTTCAAAGAGTTGCCGCCAGGCGCCGCCGTGAATGCGGGTTGCGGCATTCCCAATTGGCGCGCGGCTTCAGCGAGCGACGTGGCCGGATCCGGACTCGGCAGCACTGCACGCATCAAGCGGATGTCCTCTGCTCCCGACAGCGATACTTGCACGGTGATGCCCACGTCGCGCGCGTTGAGGGCAATGCGCTCGGCGATCAGCTGAGCTTGCGGGTCTCTCGGGTCATAACTTAGAACGTAGCTCAGATTGAGCGCGGGTGGCGGCGAGTCGGCGAGCAGAGCCCGGGCGCGTTGCGGATTTGCCTCCGCCGAAAACAGTGCGCTGTAGCCAGTCATCCAGTTGGGAATAATGCTGGCGGCGGGTTCTCCCGCGCCCTTCAGGAGCACGGACTGGATCGGCTTGCGGTCAATGGCGAGCGCGAATGCTTCTCGAAGACGAGGGTCTTGCGCCTTTGAGTTCGCGGAAAAAACCAGCGCCATCAGCTCCACAGGCAACGACGACGATGCGCCGTGTCGGGGCGATCCGTTGCTTGCCTGTGGCGCCGCTTCTATGACGTCGGTTTTGTCCAGTTCGAGAGCTATTGCCTGGTCGCGCAGCGATTTGCCGAATTCGATCTCGAGCGCATCCACAAAAGGACGCCCCGCCCAACTCTGTTCATTCGCGGCGAGCCGGAGCAGTTTTCCCGGCTGCCACTCGGCGACGAGGAATGGGCCGGTTCCGATGGGAAAGCTGCCGGCGTTCTTATCGCGCTTGAGCAAGAGATTGCGCGGCAGCGCGAGTTCGGCAAGCAGCGAAGGCATGGGAGTCTCACTCTCAATCGCAATGGAATCCGCCAATGCTCGCACATTCCAGCCGGGATGGAGCGCACCCAGAATCTGGGCGATGGCTGCGGGCGACGCTGCACTGCCGTCATGGAATCTTACGTCGCGGCGCAGCGTGAATTGCCAATGCCGGGCGCTCGGATCACTTTGCCATGCCACGGCCAGCCGGGGCTGCGGACGGCCTTGCGCATCGAGTTGTACGAGAGTGTCACCGATCAGCGAGAGCGTGCGCGACATGTCCCAGTAGTCGGCGGGCGCGGCGTTGGCGGGAAGGGTTAGTGCGTCGGGCGCGGATTGCAGCATGACGCGCAAGGTTCCGCCGTAGTGCGGACGGGTTGCCGCGGTGGCCGCATCGAGCAGGCTAATTGCCGCAAGAAATAGATACGCGATACGCCTCATACCATTCCATGTCTTTTCGTCTTACGATTGCTGCTGCTCCGTTGCCGCTGCTTTCCGTCCAGAGCGCAACGATTCGCCCGTCGAACTGCACGGCTGAACTGACATCCGCGGGATCGCGATCGGGAATCTCGAACGCGCGCAGGCTGTCGCGCTCCGTATCGCCGTGTCCAAGGTGTTCGCCTTCTGAAACCAGCAACTGCGTACCCGCGCCGCAACTGGAGTGAACCGTGGCCAGATCGCTTCCCCACTGAGGGTCGCGGAGCACCTGATCCGTCATTCCATCTGCCAAGTGCAGCGATCCATCCACCGCAGCAAAAGCCCACAGCGTGTAGCCCGATCGCGGAAGCGGAGCTGCCGAATAGAAGGCAGGAACGTTGGAAATTTTTCCAATGCCTGGAGAGAGAGCACCGGTGAAGAAATTGCGCGCGGCCGCATAGAAGGCGCGCACGGTGGTTTCGTCGGGCGTCAGGGGCCACGGATCGTCTGTCTCGCTACAGGTGATCGTGAGCGGCGCGACAGCGTTTGGACTCGATCGGCAGAACGTTCCGGACAGATAAACGTCGAAGAGGTGATCGCGGCGGAGCAGCAGGCGTCCGCGCAAATCGCGGGGAAAGGTGCGCGAGTGTGTGATGGGCAATGAAGCGTCGAGTTCCCATCGTCCCATGGAAGTCCCGACAAAATTCGCGCTGGAATTCGCGGCTGGATTCGCTCCCTGATGGCGATAGATCGAAACCGCGTTGTCTTCGAGGACGATCAGGCGAGATCCTCCGGGCATATCGACTAGAGCCACGTCGAGCATCGGTTGTTGTTGCGCAAAGAGAAGATTTGTTTTCAGAACGATCGGCAATGCGGCGGTGAATGGCGTTCCCGTTGGCGGTCGCGGCAACGACACAAGGACAACCTTCTTTTCGTCGGAGCCGATCACAATCTCGGCCGTCCAAACATATTCGCGCAGGCTTTCAGAGAGAACGACATCGACGGTTCCGATCGCTTGCTCGGTTTTGGTGGCGTGCACGCCTTCGACATGCAACTCGGCTTCGATGGCGCTGCGCACTTCGCGCACGGATTTATCGTCGAGCGACGAACGGTTGGTGACCTGGAGTGCGAAGGCGCCGGGACCGGAGGCCGCGGCAATTTTGTGCGCCAATTGGCGGGCGGTTTCTCCCAAGGATGAAGCGCATACTGAAGGCGGTAGAAAAACCGTCGCGAGTAAGAGCGAAGTCAGCCAACCTAGTCGCAGACCGCTGGACTTTCGAGTGGACTCTCGCGCTCGCATGTCGGGAATGCGCTGATTATAGCGCGTGATTGTCATAAGAAAGTTCTCAGTTCCCAGTTCTCAGTTCTCAGAAAAATCCCTGAATCTGCGTTTTCACTGAGAACTGAGAACTGGGAAATGAGAACTGGTTTTATTGTTTTCCATCGCTTTCCACGTCTGCTGCCTGGCTTACGTGGCTCGGAGAACTCATTCCGTGCATTATGTCGTTGAAGAAAAACTTGCCGTCTGCCGGGACCATCATGATCTGCAATTTGTCGGAAAGGCGCTCGGCTACGATTTTGTTGATCAGCAGCGGATTCTGTTTCAGGATCGCACTCTCGCTCGTCATGCGCTCGGCGTCAGCGGCAGCCGTCAGACGGATGCGTTCGGCCTCGGCTTGCGCCAGCAGTTTACGTCGTTCCATCTCGGCCTTGCTATCGATGAGCTTGGCCTCGCCCGCTGCTTCGGCGTTCTTGACGGTCGCTTCTTTGCGCGCTTCGGCCTCGAGTTTCGACTGCTCAATCTGTTTTTCTTTCAGCGGCAACGTGTACTGCATGGCATCGGACTCGCTTTTCGCTTGCAGCACTCTCACTTCAGCCTGTCCTTCGGCTCGCTTCACTTCTTGTACCTTGGCTGAGTCGGCGTCGGCTTCGGCGATTTTGATTTGCTTCTGGTGGATTTCGGTCTCGATGCCCATGCGGTCGTTCTCTTGTTCTTTAAGCAGAAGCGATTCGAGGCCCTTGGCATACTCCCCGGGAAGTTCGATGTCCCGCAGCATGACTTCCTTTACCACGATGCCATCGGCGCCCAGCCGTTTACGAATGATTTCAGCGGAGCGCTGACGAACTTCGTCGCGTTTGGCGGAGAAAACTTCGCGAACCGTATAGCCCGGAACCAGTTCACGCCACGCGGTGGCAACTACGGGCGGCACGATTTCCTTTTCCAGAGGCTGCGGCAGATTGGCTTCGATGTAGTCGAGGCGTTTGGGGTCGATTTGATAACGGACGGTGATGGCGAGGCCGAGGGTGAGTCCTTCTTTGGCTTGGACATGCAGGGCTTCGCCTTTCGCCACGCCTTTGGCCAGGACATCTTCGCTGATGCCAGTGGTGAACAGCTGATCGCGAGTGTTGAATAGTTCGACGCGCTCGACCAGCGGTACAACGAAGTGCACGCCGGGATACAGAGTTCCGGCCAGCGTGCCTTTGGTCTGGCTCACGCGCACGCCGGCCATTCCGCTGGGGACGATCACGATGCC
>JBEKXC010000124.1:0-14151 GCA_049512435.1 Terriglobales bacterium
CGATTTCGGAGGAAAGCAACAAGCCAAGCGCAACAAGATCGTTTACAGCGACATGAACTTTCCCTCCGTAATGTATTTCTGGGAAGCGCAGCGCGCCTACGGAGCAGAAGTTCACATGGTCAAAACCGACGACGGCATCACCGTTCCCACCGACCGCCTGCTCGACGCCATCGACGATCAAACGCTGCTCGTCCCTATTTCTCACGTTATCTTTCGCAGCTCCTACATCAACGACGCCAAAGCCATCATCGACAAAGCGCACAAAGTTGGAGCCCATGTAGTCCTCGACACCTTTCAATCGCTCGGAACCGTCCCCGTCGACATCCAGTCGCTCAACGCGGACTTCGCCTGTGGAGGCGTTCTAAAGTGGCTCTGCGGCGGACCAGGAGTTGCGTATCTTTACGTGCGCCCCGACCTCGGCAAGAAGTTGGAGCCGAAACTTACCGGATGGTTCGCGCACGAAAATTCTTTTGAATTCGCAACCGGCCCCATCCGCTACGCCGATCCACCCTTCCGATTCATGAATGGAACTACGCACATTCCCGCGATCGAAGCGGCGCGTCCCGGCCTGAAAATCATTCAGGAAGTTGGTATAGAAAAAATCCGTGAGAAATCAAAACGCCAAACTGCTCGTCTGATCGAGCTCGCCGATCAGCACGGATGGCGAGTCAATACTCCCCGCGATCCCGAGCGGCGCGGCGGAACCGTATCCATCGACATGCCCGATTCGCAAGCCGTGAGCCGTGAGTTACTGGCCCGCGACATTCTTGTAGACTGGCGTCCTAAAGCCGGAGTCCGCTTCTCCCCGCATTTCTACAACACCGACGCCGAAGTGGACGCGGCCATGGCAGCTGTAGTAGAAATTCTGAAAACTCGCGCCGTGACCGCGTAATTCGCCCTTGCGCCAAAACTAATGTAGAGACGCGGCCTGCCGCGTCTCCGCCGCCATCAGCACTCGGTAACGATTACTTCCGTAAGCCGATTCCGCCGCTTTACTCGTTTCTTTTCGAAACCTCTTCTTTATCCTCATAATCAGATCCGAGACAATTCCAGGAAATCGCTGTGACCGTCTGTCTTTCCATCTTCATTTCGACTAACCACCTGACGATTCTTTCTTCGATCGCGATTGCCGGCGGTTTATATTTCTTCTTTCTCGGATTTCATCTGCTCGCCCGCAAGCGCCTTTTACTAGCCACACCAACATCCAAGATTCGCAGCGCCGCCATGGGACTGGTCGAAATCAATGGCTTCGCGGCTGGCCCGTACACTGTGTCGGCGCCAATCACCGGCAAACCCTGCTTTCTCTACCACACCGCCGCATGGCAGCAAAGCAATCGCAAGAAGCAGGAATGGAAGAAAGTTGCAGATGAAACTCTGCACGTGCCATTCTTCATCAACGACTCGACCGGCCAGTTACTTATCGAGCCTCTCGGAGCCGACCTCGATTTGCAGCGTGACTTTCGCGAAGAGTACGACGCGTCGTTTTTCTCGTTGAACCTGGATGACGTTCCGCCACGGGTTAGTGTTTTTCTTTCACGCCACGGCATCGTTCCAGGCCGCCGCTTGCGCATCGAAGAGTGTGCGATAAAAACGGAAGACAAGCTCTTCGTCACCGGAACGCTCACGGAAAATCCGGGCATTCCTGTATGCCCGTTTGCACCGCGCAGCGATTCGGCGCGCCACGATTCTAAGCACAACCCAGCGCCCAACAATTCCTCGGAACCGGCTCCTGCCCCGCAGATCATCCGGCTGCAGAGTGGCGCGGATCTTTCCAGCATTCCAGAAATGAGTCAGCAGGCGACAATCGCGGCCGCGCTCACTCGCGCCGGCATTTCGAGACCAGAGGCGTGGTCCGCCGCCGGAGTGCCATACCAAACTGTGACCGCGGAAGAAAAGACGCTGCCTGCGACCCCCTCCATGGACTCCAATGTGCGCTGGCGCGAAGAGGGCATGCAAGAAGCGCGTCAACAAGAGGATCAGCCCGCCTCATCCGCCTTCAATCTCACTCCACCCGTCGTATTGATGAAAGGTGCGAAAGATCCCACGTTCGTGATCTCCTTCCGCAGCCAAAAGGATTTGGTCGATGCGCTCGCCTGGAAATCCGCCGCCCTGGTCTGGGGAGGCGCTGCCATCATGTTGCTCGGCATCTACATGCTGCTGGCACAGATGGAGTTACGGTAGCCGACTGGCGCTCCGCGAAGCCCGCAGCTAACTGCTCAATGCCATGTATGGACCGTTAATTTAGAATGTTCCCTGTGACCGAATCCGTCCGGATCGGGATTCTCGGCGATTTCAATCCCGAGTTCCGTTCCCATCACGCGACCAACGATTCGCTGCAGCATGCGGCTCGGAAGCTCCAACTCAAAGTGGAATCGGCGTGGCTTCCGACGCCTTCGCTGCTCGAACCGGGCGCGGCCGCCGTGCTCGATTCCTTCGATGGTCTGTGGGCCTCGGCGGGCAGCCCGTTCAAGAGTTTCGACGGCATGCTCAAGGGCATTGAGTTCGCCCGCGTCCATGATCGGCCGTTTATCGGCACCTGCGCGGGCTTTCAGTATGCGCTCATCGAGTGCGCCCGTAACGTGCTCGGCGTCCGCGACGCGACCACCGCCGAAGAAGACCCGCACGCCAAGAACATAGTCATTTATCCGGTCGCCTGCGCGGTTCCCAACCGCGATAAGAATGCGCCCAAACTCTCGGGAAAGGTCGGCAAGATCCGCCTCCGGCCCGGCTCCTATCTCGCGGCGTTTTATGGAAAGGAAGTCATCGAAGAGGAATTCTTCTGCAATTACGAACTCAATCCCGAGTTCGAATGGATGGCGATGGAAGCGGGCTTTCCGGTGGTAGCCCGCGGCTCCAAGGAAGAATGCCGCGCCATCGAATCGCCCGCACACCTGTTTTTCATCGCGACGTTATTCCAACCGCAACTTTCGTCCCGCGAAGACAAGCCGCATCCGCTGATCATGGCATTCGTCCAGCATGTCGCCGATTTCCGCCGCAAACGGCTCGACGACTCTATCCTGACGTGAAGTTGCTACCCGATAAGAACACTTGACCGCACCCTCCCCGCTGTCGTAGCCTCGCGTGCAAAATCCAAGCAGTTGTCCCGTTGCGCCTTAAGGAGGCTGCACATGGTTCCTCTCACCGCTCTTTGGCTACCGATTCTGCTGTCGGCGGTCTTCGTTTTCATCGCCAGTTCCATCATGCACATGGTGCTGCCTTATCATCGTAGCGACTACGGCCAACTCCCCGACGAGGACAAGATTCTCGCCACGCTGCGCGCCGCCGGTCTCAAACAAGGTCTCTATGTCTTCCCCTATTGCACCCACAAGGACATGAAGTCGCCCGCCATCGCCGAAAAGCAAAAGCTGGGACCGGTCGGATTCATGACCATCGCTCCGAGCGGCCCGCCCGCTATGCCGAAGTTCCTGATCCAGTGGTTCGTGTTTTGCCTTTTGATCGGATTCTTCGTCGCCTATCTCACCGCCCACACGGTCGCGTCCGGCGCAAACTATCTGGCCGTTTTCCGCGTCGTAGGGACCGCCGCATTCCTCGCCTACGGTCTGGGGCAACTGATCAGCGGCATTTGGAAATGTCAGCCCTGGCCGTCAGTCATCAAGGAAGTCTTCGACGGACTCGTCTTTGCTTTGCTGACCGCCGGCACCTTCGGCTGGCTTTGGCCGCGATAGAACCGTTGGGCCACCTACATACCCATGCCAGAGCCGAGCAGGCTGTAGAGCAAGACTGCCAATACGATCAGCGTGAAAACCACATACATGCGATCCCGTTCGAGGGCGAATCCTACGATAGAAAAAGCTACGCGGGCGATGGGCGTTGCAATAAGGAGCAGCAATCCCAGTTGGATTAAGCCACGGCCTCGGCCCGGGTTGTGGCCGAGACTCTGAATGACTCCGGGGATGGTGCGGTATTCCGAGGGCTCGCCGCGAAAGATGCGGTAATCGGCCTTCTCGTGCGCGTGGTGCGACAGGTAGACGCAACCTCCCGCGAGGACGACAGCCGCGGAGAGCAGGACTCCGAAGCGAAGCAGATTGCCGAGAATGACTTCGATGCGGTGATCGTCCCAGACTGGGGCTCGAGTTTGGGGATGCTCTTGGGCGGCGGGCATCAGATTTTTCCCCAGAGTCCCTTGTAGAGCATTTGCAGGCCTAGCACCAGAATCACCACGCTGAAGACGAGGCGAAGCGATTTGGTTTCGGCTTTGACCAGGATGCGGCTGCCAAGCAACGAGCCGGCGAGGACTCCTAACATGACGGGCATGGCGAGGCCCGGATCGACATATCCGCGGCTGAGGTAGACACCGGCGCTGGCAGCAGCAGTCACGCCGATCATAAAGTTGCTGGTGGTGGTAGAAACTTTGAAGGGGATCCGCATCGCCTGATCCATGGCGAGCACTTTGACGGCGCCGGAGCCGATGCCGAGCAATCCGGAAAGCGCGCCGGCGCCAAACATGAGGCTGAATCCGGCGGGGACGTGCTGCACGTTGTAACTGCGCTCGCCCTCCAGGTCGGGAAAACTGCCGTTCATGCGCAGACGCGTGGCCAGCGGATCTGGCGGCAAGTTGCGCTGGTCCAACGGACGCGGCTTGCGGGAAAGATACGCCGAGTACAGCAGCACGGCGCCGAAGATGGCGGCCAAGGCGCTGGTCGGAATCCGGGTAGCGAGGAAGGCTCCCATCAATGCGCCGAAGGTGGTGGCGATTTCCAGGAACATGCCGATACGAATATTGGAGAATCCTTCTTTCACATACGCCGCCGCGGCCCCGGAGGAAGTCGCGATCACGGAAACCAGCGACGCTCCGATGGCGTAGCGGATATCCACATGAAACAAGATGGTGAGCAAAGGTACGAGGACGACACCACCGCCGAGGCCGGTAAGCGATCCGAGAAGTCCCGCGACGAAGGAAACGATCGCCACTACGGCGGTGAAGTTCAGGATGGTCATCTGAATTTCCCATAGGGTAACATTTCTTTCCTTAAGCGCATCGCACGGCGATCGCTAGAAGGAGAGAAACTTACATGAAGGCAATGAGGCGAATGGTGCCGGCACCGGTTACCACAGTTCTTTTCGCGTTGGCGATCGTCTTGGTGCGGTGTTACGGGCAAGCCCGATGACGACAATGTTGAAAGAAATGTGTGAGGATCTGGTCGCTGGTCCGTGCGCTGAGTTCTCGTGACTGTGCGGTTGCGCCCACGCCTACTAAGTTGTATAGTACCCGCCGGTTCGGCGGATCGAAAAAGAGACCCCGCCTAAAGCCGGGAGGCGAACGTTGTGTCCTATTCCCTCGTGGTGGTCCTTATTGTAATTGCAGTAGTGGTTGTGTTGGCTGTCTTCACACGCAATGCCCTCCTTGCTGGTTTCCTGATAGGTACTTTTGCGCTGGTCGGAAACGGAGTTTGCGCTTGGCGCATTTCTTCGGACCAGCCACCTGCTGTTATCACCGTGAATTTCCTCTGGCTTATTTTTGGCGGGGCCTTCGGGTGGTTCATCGGAATTTTGCTGTCCCCCTATGCGGACGAGAAGCCGCAGTTCAAGGCATGGGGAACCGCGCTCTCTACTTTTCTGTCCGGGTACGTTGTATCTAAGTTCGGCGACCCGCTGGCGAACTTCATAACCACCGGCAAGCCTTCCGAACTGATGATGGGTCGCGCGCTGGTTTTCGGGAATACTTTTTTGCTCTGTATGCTGATCGTCCTTGTTACGCGACTGTACTGGTCGAAGCCGGCGGGCAATCCGCCGCCCGCGAAGAATCAGAATGCTGCCCCCGTGTCGGTAAGGTAATGGAGTTTGGGCAGGTCGATCACGATGGGTGTGCCGTTTTGGTAGTCGCCGCTCTTTCACTGGTCAGCGTGGTCAGTAGGACGGCACAACAAGGGAACCTTAGTTTTTACTGCAAAACAACCTGGCCTACGCGCAACCCTGAACAGAGCGCGCCTTGAGATTGCCGGACAGGAGTGTCCGCGCCCGATGTTATTCGCTGACCGTTATTGGTCGACCGTTATTGATTTACCCAGACGACGCGGGATTTTTTCAACTGCGCATGCTGTTTCTTGATTTCACGGGCAAAGGTACCGAGGGGAACGGCGTCTGCCTGCGGGAAATCCGAAGCCGGCCTGTCTCCCCCGGCGGCGGTGTAACTAGTCCCGCCTAGGACGCTCTGTTCCTGAGACATGGGCGCATAATTTGCGTGTGCTGGATGATTCGGCGCCTGGTAGATCACCGGTTCACTGCTGCGGCCCGAGCCACCGTTGTAGTACTGCGCAAATGCCGCGCTGCTGGAAAGTAGGCAAAGGATCAAGATAAACAGGGTCTTTTTCATCGCAGGGTCTCCCAGTTGCGGAGTAAGCGAGGGATCATCCGCGAACCGAGCGGCGGATGTAAGCTCCTCCAGTCAGAATAAGAGCAAGGCCCATGCCAAACATGGGCGGTGTTAAGTGGCGGCTAGCGGCGCTTGGCGGGTAATAAAGGCAATTGTTTGCACAATTGTGGAGAGCGCATGGAATAGGCGCTGGCAAGGTTCCAAACGTCCGGGTTGCAGGCGGCCTGCCACTAACATCAAGAGGGCCAATCAGATCCCTTTGGTAACCTTCATCTTCATGACTCTTTAACAACTCGCCATTTACAATATTTGTAGACAAATAAATGTGGGGTGTGAGCAGTGGATAGCATTACAAGAACTCGTGAGCGGCAAAAATTGATGGTGGAATTATTGGAGAGAAAAATACGGCTGCGTGCGCGCGAACTTTACGATGAGCGCGGACAAGAGGAAGGACGAGAACTGGAAGACTGGGTCAGGGCCGAGTCAGAAGTTCTGCAATCGAGTATTCTTGCGCCGCTGTGGAATAAGCGGCAGGAACCGGATGTGTTCGCAGGATAGGGTGGGTCGCATAGAAAGTACAAAACGCCGATAGAGCGCGTGATGCGTTGGCCGTAAACTCAACCATGGACAACCCCGCGCCAGAACGTAACTCCAGCCGCACCGCGGTTGGCGCCGCCGCCCTCCGGGCCGTTCACCAACTTCTGGACGGCGAACCCAAGATTCTCGACGATCCGATATCCGCGCGCTTGCTTGACGCGGATATGCTCCAGCGAATTCAATCGGACCCAGCGCGCGTTCAGGAACCGCCGACTCGAGGATTGCGTTCCCATGTGGTTCTGCGAAGCCGCTATGCCGAAGAGCGCATGGCTCAGGCGGTACAACGCGGCGTCCGCCAGTGTGTGATCCTCGGAGCGGGTTTCGATACCTTCGCATATCGCCAGCCCGCCTGGGCGCGCGACCTGCGTATCTACGAAGTCGATCATCGAGCTACCCAGGAGGACAAGCGCCAGAGACTCCAGTCGGCGAGCATTCCCATTCCTGCGAATCTTGAATTTGTCGCGATTGATTTTGAATCGGTCTCGCTCCGCGAAGGCTTGCAAACCAGCACTCTCAATTTCTCCGAGCCCGCCTTCTTTCCCTGCCTGGGAGTGATGGTCTACCTGACGCGGAAAGCCGCGGCCGCAGTATTTGAACTGGTCGCGGACTTCCCAGCGAACAGCGAGATTGCTTTCACTTTCTCCTCGCTGGATTCTTCGCTTGCCGAAAGCTATGCCGCGAATCACGCGGCTTTGGCGGACAGGGTAAGCGCCCTGGGAGAACCTTTCCAGACATACTTCGAACCTCAGACTCTGAGGCGCGATCTCCGTGCGCTGGGGTTTTCGGAGATCTCTTTCTTGAGCTCGGAGGCTGCGGAACGAGCTTACTTCCAAAACCGCGGCGATGGACTGCGGGCGCCCCGCCGAAGAGTTATCGGTGCGGCCATCGTAGGCAGTGCCCAACCCTGACAGCTCCCCAAGCCTTGGTTTTGCCGAATGAATCTGTTAGCTTTCAGCCTCAGTGTGCGGCAGAGCTTTTTGCGAAAGTCTCTTGGGAGGATGGACGTGCGATTTCAAAAATGGTGGGTGAGTCTGTTTTTTTGTCTTCTGTTTGCGGCCTCGGTGCAAGCGCAACCATCGTCGCGCGAGGATGAGGCTACGCGATGGCTGGCGGTCGACATTTTCAAACAGCTCATCGAGATTAATACGACAGACTCGGTAGGCAGCGTGACCGCGGCTGCCGAAGCGATGGCACAGCGCTTTCGCGATGCCGGATTTCCCGACAGCGACATTGAAGTGCTCGGCCCAAGTTCCAACGACCGGAAGAAGAACGTGGTCGTGCGGCTGCATGGATCGGGCAAACACAAGCCCGTGCTGCTGATCGGTCATCTAGACGTGGTGGAAGCAAGGCGCGAGGATTGGACGACGGATCCGTTCCAATTCATCGAGAAGGACGGATACTACTACGGGCGCGGCACCAGCGATATGAAGGATGGCGACGCAATCATGTCGGCTACGCTCATCCGCATGAAGAAAGAAGGATACGTACCCAGCCGTGACATCATTCTCGCAATGACGGCGGATGAGGAAGGTGGCACGTCGAATGGAGTGGCCTGGCTGATCAAGAATCATCGTGAACTGATCGATGCCGAGTTCGTGCTCAACCACGACGGCGGCGGCGTGCTGGCCGATCATGGCAAGCCAGTGATGATGGAAGTAAACGCCACCGAGAAGCTCTATGGCGATTTCGTACTGACGGCGACCAATCCCGGCGGCCACAGCTCGCTGCCGCGGCCGGATAACGCGATCTACGAAGTGGCCGATGCGCTGACGCGAATCCAGCACTACCAGTTTCCCTTCGAGCTGAACCCGATCACCCGCGCGTATTACGAAGAGCAGATCAAGCTGGCGACGCCCGAGCGCGGCGCTGCCCTGAAAGCCATGCTGAAAAATCCTCCAGACCTGGACGCCGTGGCGCGGCTGTCGAAAGATCCGCTGGACAACTCAACTCTGCATACCACGTGCGTGGCAACGCGCTTGAGCGGAGGCCATGCCAACAACGCGCTGCCGCAGATGGCGCAAGCGAACGTGAACTGCCGCATCGAGCCCGGACACTCGCTGGAGGAAATCCGGCTGAAGCTTGAGGAAGTGGTGGCCGATCCGAAAATTGCACATCCGACAATTAAAGTGCAGTTTCGCGAAAACACCGGCGTGCTGATGGATCACGGTTCCGACCGGCATAGCTACGTGCCGCCGGCTCCGCGAAAAGAAGTATTCGATCCGCTGGAGAAAGTCGTGGCACAGATGTGGCCGGGAATTCCGGTGCTTCCGAACATGAGCACGGGCGCGTCCGATGGCGTCTACACGAATGCCGCGGGCATGCCTACGTATTGCGTGTCCGGCGAGCAGTATGATCGCGACGATATCCGAGCGCATGGAAAAGATGAGCGCACGGGAGTCGAGTCGTTTGCCCGGGCCGTGGATTTCTACTTCGTGTTTCTGAAGGGAGTTACCGCGGAGTAGGGTGCCGGAATGCCTCGAAAGCAAATCCTTCTTCTCTTGGAAAGAGGAGATCGACGTACGATCGGCCGCTCTAATCAAGTAGCGGCAATGGTGTCAAAGGAGCCAGAGCTTTTTCCTGAGCTGATTGCGGGTTTATGGTCGGCAAATCCCTTGGTACGAATGCGGACCGCGGACGCGACTGAAAAGGTCACGCGGACCAACCATGATTTGCTCCAACCCTACAAGAAAGAACTGCTCGGCTTGACGACCGAAACCAAACAACAAGAATTGCGGTGGCATCTGGCGGCCATGATTCCACGCCTACGGCTGAGTGCCAAGGAACGGCAAATCGCGATATCTGCATTGAATAGTTACCTGGAAGACGCTAGTTCCATTGTCAAGACCTTCGCTCTTCAGGGGCTGGCTGACTTGGCGCAGGATGATCCGAGTATTCGACCTCGCGTGATGGAGATTCTGCGCCAGGCTATACGGAGCGGTACGCCGGCGATGAAGGCTCGCAGCCGAAAATTATTAATTCGCATGGAACACTGATAGTCCTCGTGCATCCGCTCCCACATGGGTATTGACATTCGCCAACCATTCGCCTATGCTCCCCGCATGGCGATCACTCGGCGTCAACGCGAACTCTACGACTTCATTTCGCGCTTTGTGGCGGAGAAGCAATACTCCCCTTCGTTTGAAGAGATCAAGGAAGCCATGGGGCTGAATTCTCTGGCTACGGTGCACAAGCACGTCACCAACCTGGAGAAGAAGGGACTGCTGACGCGGGACTACAACCGCAGCCGCTCGATTGACCTGCTGCCGCCGCGGGGAAAGTTGAAGCAGTCGATGGCGGTGAACACGGCGGTAGTACTGCCGCTGGTGGGCAGGATTGCGGCCGGGCGTCCGATTGAGGCGGTGGAGCACAACGAGACCATCTCCCTGGCGGATTTTGTGCGCTCGAAGGAAGTATTTGTGCTCGAAGTGCGCGGCGAATCCATGCAGGACGAAGCAATTCTTGACGGCGACTACGTGCTGGTCGAAAAAACGAAAACGGCGCACAACGGAGATATCGTAGTCGCGCTGATCGAGTCGACGGACGCGACCCTGAAGCGCTTCTTTCGCGAAGGCGAGAACATTCGTCTGCAGCCTTCGAACGTGGCCATGAAGCCGATCATCGTGCCTGCGGCATTGGTCGAGATTCAGGGGCGAGTGATTGGGGTGCTGCGAAAGTACTGAGGAATTGGCCTGTGCACGAGGTTAGACGGGCGAGGGCGCCCGTCTCTCCACAAACTTCTCCGCTAAACTTTTCGCTTAGACCAGGTGGCGATCGAGAGCTTTCTGAATGTCGTCTTTGGAGCGGTAGCCAACGAGTTGTTCCACGACCTGTCCGTTTTTGAAGACGAGCAGCGTAGGAATGCCCGTGACTTTGTAGCGCATGGGCGTGGCGCCGTTGCGGTCTACGTCCATTTTGCCGAAGGTGACTTTGCCCTGATACTCGCCCGCGAGTTGTTCGACGATGGGAGCGATCGCGCGGCAGGGGCCACACCAGGCGGCCCAGAAATCTACCAGCACGGGCTTATCGGACTTCAATACATCGGCATCAAAATTAGCGTCGGTGACTTCGACGGTGGTGTTGCTTGCCATTCATCCTCCAGAGTTTTTGGTTCCCGCCGACTTGACCGTTGGGTCTCCGTTACGCGGAACTTCTATCCTAGCACTGTTGATTGGATGCGACACAGGGGCGAAAGTCGCAGCCGTTACCAGAGGTGCGAAGCATCGTAGAATGAATGGAATCGATGACTTGGGAACCATTTCGAAACCACTTCGGAAGCAACGATCTGGCGTTTGGTGACTAACGACGTTGACGACTATCGGCGACTGACGATAAATGGCTGGCGATCTCGACAATCTCCGGGTGCTGCTCGTAGCAACGCGGAATCCCCTGAATATCGGGGCGGCGGCGCGGGCCATGAGCAATTTTGGGGTCCGGCGATTACGGGTGGTGAATCTCTACGAGGTGGCTTTTCGGGAGGCGCGGTCGGCGGTGGGCGCAGCGCCTGTGCTGGCGAAAGCCGAAGAATACGCGAGTGTAGCCGACGCGGTCGCGGATTGCACTTTGGTGGTGGGAACAACGGTTGGCGGCCGCCGGGAATTACAACATCGGTTGCTTCGGTTGGACGAGGGCGGGAGGGTTATCAAGCGGCAACTGAAGACAGGATCTGTGGCCTTGCTGTTTGGCTCGGAAAGAGTGGGGCTATCGAATCAGGAGATGAGCCACTGCCATTGGATGATGCGGATTCCGACCCGAGAAGAGCACGGTTCGATGAATCTTGGGCAGGCGGTCGCGGTCTGCCTGTACGAACTGGTGCGGGGACGGAAGGCAGCGTCCGGAAAACCTGCACTGGGCGCACTGGGGAAGATCGCGATCGCGCAGAAGGGAAAAGCTGCCGCCAAGTCGGGAGACGTGGAGCGTCTGACACAAGTGCTGCTTGAGGTTCTCGGCACCAGCGGATACGTGAAGCCGCGGGCAGTGGCAGCCGAAGAGAAGTTGCGGCGCCTGGTCCGGCGCCTGGAGTTGAATTCGGATGACGCCGCGGTGTTGGTGGGAATGCTGCGGCAGATAGCTTGGAAGCTGGGCGCGGGAGAATAAGGCCTATGGCGACCGCTGCATCGAATCTACGATGACTTTGCCGATCGTCAGCACGGTCGTCAGAGTAATCACGCCCAAAGAGATGACGCAGTAGATACACCAAACACCCAGGACCATGGATTCGACGTCCGCGAGGTGGACCGCAAAAGTAAAAGCGCCCATCACGAATGGCAGCATCCACGCGTATGCTTTTCCGAAGGCGAGCACACCCAGCAGCAGATATCCGGCGATGCCAATCACAGCTACGGGAATTCCGAAGAGCATAGCATAGGGACTGTGATTGACGATGCCACAGTCCCAGCGCTCATTGATGCTGCACGGCGAAGCGTCAGTGCGGTAATGCTCGCGCAAGGCGAGTGAAGAAACGACGATACCGGCGACAGCAAGCACAATCAGAACCCATCTCATGCAGGACTCCCAGAACAATTTAAATGAAGTGCATTTCTGAAAAAATATTATCTACAAATTGTGCCAATCAATATTAGCGAATCAATCGTGATAGCGCTGTTCGCCGGCGGGTATCGGGACACTGAGCCGATTCTGCGCCGGAGGCAACGGGCACGTGGCATAGGCCGTGAATGCGCAAGGCGGGTTCACCAGTCGATTGAAATCGAGCCAGACTTTGCCGGGCTGGCCGACGCCATGGTCGGGAAGTTCAGTGTAGAGAAAGCGTCCGGCGCCGTAGGTCGTGGTTTTGCTGGTGGCGTCACGCAGAATAAAAAAAAGATCGGTTGCCTTCGGATCTTCGAGCACGGGCTCGAGCCGGAGAACTTGTCCGTCGACGGTGAATTCGGCGACGCCCGGCGCGGGCATGTGGGTGGTGGTACCGAGGACGGTTGGGATGTCGAGCACTTTGGGTGGGTTGTATGGGATCCAGCGCGCCTGCACGCGGTAGGCGCATTCGGCGCATACCAGCGCAATCCATGGAAGCCGACGCGGGTGGAAGCTTCGAGATCCTTGATGCGCAGGGCAAATTGCTCGTCGCGATGGATCACGATGATGGTAAGCGTGCCGATCGTCAGCTTCGAGGGTCTATCGCCATCGTCGGCGACCAGAGCCTGCTCCTTCGCCGGTTGACCATCGACTAGAAGGTCTTTCGGGAAACCTTCTGCTGGCGGCAGCAAGCGCAGCCCGCCTTTTTCTTTGTTCCAGCGCACGATCGCGATATGCGCCGGCGCCTTGCCTGTGATCTGAACGCGGCTGTCTTCAGCCGAGCCGAAACTATTGTCGCCTTCCTTCAGCCACCCAAGGGCGATCAAAGAAAGCCAGCCTTCGGGAGCCTGGAGGTTGGTTGCACGCTGCGCGCGCCAGGCGAGCAGATCGTTTTGCCAGGAAGCTTGATCCTCCGCACCTTTGCTGTCGGAAGCAGCGAGTGATTGCAATAGCATTGCCGCCAGGACGAACACCGCAGCCGACAGAAATTTCCTCTTCATTTGCACATCTCCCCATTTTCAGCCTGAGGTACATCGCCTCTCACACCGAATAATACTGCCGATGGAGCGCCGGGCGTCAACGCCCAGCCACCCGATACTGGACGTGCGAGGCGCCCGTCGCTCCGCGAGCTACGGCGATGGATTGCCCGACGGGGCGTTCAGCAAGATGGTCAACGGCGCAACGTGTTCAGGCTTCACATAACGATTCACCAGAAAACGCTTGCCGTCTTTGGCCACATCATAGGTAAAAACGTCGGTGCTCGAAATCGGAGCGCGGCCGCGAATCTGGAACAGAGGCGCGGGTGTTCCGGTTGCGAAAATGTTTTCGCCATTGACCAGCACAGCCGTCAACATGCCGCTCAGTCCAATATAGAAAATCTCCTTGCCGTCGCCGCGCCAGCGGGGCTCGGTGCCTCCGCCGCGCGACACTTGCCACTTCCCCGCGGCGCTGGGAAAAGACGTCACGTAAATCTCCCAATTGCCCGACTCATCCGAGGCGTAGGCCACCCATTTTCCATCGGGAGAAATTTGTCCATTCGTCTCGCTGCCCTGGCTGGTGAGAAACCGGGTTGGCTCTCCGCCGGCTACGGGCAGTAATATCAGATATTCGCCGGACGAAGCCTGGCGAGTACACAGAATCTGCTGGTCGTCCAAAGGCCAGGAATTGGGAATAATGTCGTCCATCGAGGATGT
>JBEKXC010000125.1:0-14119 GCA_049512435.1 Terriglobales bacterium
GTGGGCAATTTCCAGCCCGTAAGTGCGACCGAGAAACTCCCGCAGATGTTCGACCAGTCGACCTTCCAGATCTCGATACAAGATATCCTCTAACCTGTTGAAGAAAAATGATTCTAACAAACTAGCGGCAGGCGACGGGTTTGACGGAGGCGGCGGGCTTCCCTATGATGAAAATTCGACTGGGATGGTGCTCTTGGCTTTTGGCCTTTAGCTAAGAGCCAAGAGCTAATAGCCAAAAGCGGTTCTTATCATGCGCATAGCCTACCTCGACTGTTTTTCCGGCATCAGCGGCGACATGTTTCTCGGCGCGCTAGTCGATGCCGGGGTATCTGCGCAGCTCTTCGAAGATACGGTCGCGGCACTCAATATCGGTGCGCGGTTGGAGGTAAAGCGAGTCGCGCGCGGCGGAATTTCCGCAACCAAAGTGGATGTATCCGCCAACACCGAAAAACATGGTCGCACCTTGACAGAAATTAAGAAGATCATCGAAAAGGCAGCGATCGGCAGCACGTCGAAGCAAACCGCGATCCGCATCTTCGAAGCCTTAGGCAAGGCCGAAGCCGAGATTCACCACACTTCCATCGAGCAAGTCCACTTTCATGAAGTCGGAGCCGTCGATGCCCTGGTTGATATTGTCTGCGCCGCCGTGGGAGCCGAATCTCTTGCCGTCGAAGAATGGGTCTGCTCGCCGCTGAATGTAGGCGGAGGAACAGTGAAGTGCGCGCACGGAACGCTCCCCGTACCCGCCCCGGCGACACTGAAGTTGCTCGGTGACGCACCAGTATATTCTTCGGGACCACAAGTCGAACTGGTAACGCCAACCGGCGCGGCGATCGTGAAGACGTTGACTGACCGCTTCGCGTCCTTTCCGCCAATGAAGATCGAAAAGGCGGGATACGGTGCCGGATCTCGAGATTTCGCAGACCACCCCAACCTGCTGCGGATCACAATTGGAGAAGCTACATTGGCGGATGACACGACAGCGCCGTCGAGTGCATCGCCAGGCACCTCGCCGGGCACATGGCATGAAAAGATCACTGTGCTCGAAGCCAATCTCGATGACCTGAGCCCGCAAGTATTGGCCTACGCCATGGAGCGTCTGCTGGCGGAAGGAGCGCTCGATGTCTTCAGCGTCCCCGTGCAAATGAAGAAGAGCCGTCCCGGCGCGTTGCTCACGGTGCTGGCGAAAATGGAAGACGCAAATCGCTTGACCAAGCTGATCTTCGCCGAAACCACAACCCTCGGCGTCCGCCGCCGCGAAGAACAACGACAGACCCTCTCGCGACGATGGCAAACCGTAGAGACAACCTGGGGTCCTGTGCGGATCAAGATCGCGAATATGAATGGCAGCGTCTCCAACTACGCGCCCGAATACGAAGACTGCCGAACCATGGCCGAGGCACAGCACGTGCCGCTCCGAACCGTAATGCAGGAGGCGATTCAGCAGTATCTACGCGGTGAGCGAAAAGTATGAACCGGATTCTTGTATCAAACATCTGTTTCGTATCAGACATCTGTCTCGTATCAGGGCATCGCTTTAGCGATGCCGCGAATTTTTCGAAATCAAACGCCCCGTTAGGGGCTGTCTAACTCAGGAGGATCTATACGATGAAATGTTTAAGTTTGATCGCACTCTGCATAACTCTCTCCGCCCTCACGCCACTGCTCGTCTTCGCCGACTCAACTCCGTCGCCGGGCAGCACGGCTCCCGAATTCACACTCAATTCGCAGGAAGGCACGCCCGTCAGCCTGAAAGATTATCGCGGCAAGTGGGTGGTCCTGTACTTCTATCCCAAGGACTTCACCAGCGGCTGCACCATAGAGGCGCACAACTTCCAACGCGACCTGTCGCAGTACCAGGAGAAGAATGCCGTAATCCTAGGAGTCAGCGTAGATAGCGCCGACTCTCACAAGCAGTTCTGCACCAAGGAAGGCCTGAACTTCAAGCTGCTGGCCGATACCGACCACAAAGTCTCAACCACGTACAACTCGATGACCACCTACGACGGGGTAAAGTACGCCGCCCGCCACACCTTCATCATCAATCCCGAGGGCAAGATCGTGAAGGTATACATGGAGGTAAAGCCAAACGAGCACAGCGCCGAAGTATTGGCCGCACTCGCGGAACTGCAAAAGTAAAATCACGAGTTCAATCAACTTAGGGGAATTCATGCAAGCGCTCACTTCGTTACGCAATCTTGTGCAACGGGTGCCAGCTCGCCTCCAGCAGTTATCCAGGGATAAGGTGGAAAACAAGTCAACTCCGTCCACCTGGTCTCCGAAGGAGGAACTGGGGCATCTGCTCGATTCAGCCGCCAACAATCATCAACGAATCGTTCGCGCGCAGTTGGAAGACAGCCCAGCCATGCCCGGCTACGACCAGAATGGCTGGGTAGCCGTGCATGCTTACCAGCGCCGCGATTGGAGAGAGCTGATCGAGTTGTGGCAAGCACTCAACCGGCAATTGCTGGCGGCCGCCGAAGCCGTGCCCGATTCTGCCTGGTCACGGACGCTAACCGTTGCCGGCTCCGAGCCGCAGACGCTACAGTTCGTGTTCGAGGATTATGTCGCGCACATGTTGCACCACCTGCAGCACATCGGAATCGAAACCAACGACATCACATCGAATGCAACCACCGCAGCATAACAATCCGTGGTCCAACTGAGATTCGTATCAGGGCATGCCTTCAGGCATGCCGCAAGTGCACCGGCAACAACGCGCCTTCAGGCGCTGGATTCGAAATTCGAGTTTCACCACGGCTGTTGAGAACCGAGACTCACGTACAGGCAGCCAAGGCATGGGAATGACGAAGAAGTTTTACATCACGACCCCGATCTACTACGTCAACGCGCGTCCGCACATCGGACACGCTTACACCACGATTGCCTGTGACACCATCGCGCGGCGGCATCGCATGCTGGGCGATGACACCTGGTTCCTGACCGGCACCGACGAACACGGTCAGAAGATCGAGCGCGCCGCTCTGGCCGCGGGCAAAACGCCGCAGCAGTTCACCGACGAGATTTCGGCAGAATTCAGTGCGCTCTGGAAGCGTATGGGGTTAACGCCCGATGACTTCATCCGCACCACCTCCGAGCGTCACAAACTGGGCGTGCAGGCGCTCTGGCGCAAGATTCGCGATAACGGCTACATTTACAAAGGAACCTACACCGGTCAATATTGCGTTTCCGATGAACTCTACGTCGATGCGGTCGGGCCCGGCGCTCCCTGTCCCGATTGCGGCCGCCCCACCGAAACCGTCCACGAAGAGAACTACTATTTCAAACTCTCGGCATTTCAAGACCAGCTGATCCGCCTCTACACCGAGCACCCGGATTTCATTCGCCCCGAAACCCGGCGCAACGAAGTGCTCTCCTTCGTGCGCGGCGGACTGCGCGATCTCTCCATCAGCCGCTCGACCTTCTCCTGGGGCATCCCGGTGCCAGACGATCCCAAGCACATAATCTACGTCTGGCTCGACGCGCTCGCCAACTACATCACCGCGCTCGGCTACGGCCAGAATGACACGAGCAAATTCGAAAAATACTGGCCCGCCGACGTGCACATGATCGGCAAAGAGATTGTGCGCTTCCATTGCGTTTACTGGCCGGCGTTTCTGCTCGCCGCCGGATTGCCGTTGCCCAAGGGCATTACCGCGCACGGCTGGCTGCTCTTTGAAGAAAGCAAAATGTCCAAGTCGCGCGGAAATATCGTGCGCGCCGAAACTATCGTGGATACGCTCGGCACCGACGCCCTCCGATACTTTCTCCTGCGCGAAGTCGTCTTCGGCCAGGACGGATCGTTCAGCTTCGATGCCCTGGTGCAGCGCTATAACTCCGATCTCGCGAACGGCCTCGGCAATCTAGCCAGCCGCACTCTAACCATGATCACGCGTTATTTCAAGGGAGAAATACCATATCCCTCAAACGCAGCGCACACCCCGGCGGATACCGCGATTGCGGATGCAGCCAGAAAAGCGATCGCCGATTACGGCACACTCTTTGACCAGTACCAGTTCTCGCGAGCGCTCGAAACCGCCTGGGGATTAGTCAGTGCCGTAGACAAATACATCGTCGAAAACGAACCCTGGTCGTTGGGCGAGAAACAAGATGAAGAAAGCCGCTCGCGCCTGGCCACCGTGCTCTACACCAGCGCCGAAGCTCTGCGGATCATAACCGCGCTAGCCCATCCCGTGATTCCCGACGCCACCGCCAGGATCTGGTCCCAGTTGGGTCTCGGAGACATCAGAAAATTCGACCTGACCGAATTGCACTGGGGCCAACTCCACCTCGGCACAAAGTTGGGCGAGGTCCAAGCCGTGTTTCCCAGGGCAGACAAATCGGCAGTAGAGAGGATGCAAAAAATGGAAGAACCAAATGCCAGTGTGGGGACGGGAAGTGTGGTGACGGGCGTCCCGCCCGTCCAGCCGAGCGCAGCTCGGCAGCCCTCGTCCGCAACCTCGATCGCGTCAGCCAAGCCAGCCGCCCCAATTCCAGAAGGCAAAATCAGCATAGACGACTTCGCGAAAGTAGAATTGCGCGTAGCGCAAGTAAAAACAGCTGAGCGCGTAAAGGGCACCGACAAGCTGTTGCGTCTCGAAGTCGATCTCGGAACCGAAGTGCGCCAACTAGTAGCCGGCATCGCCGAGGCCTATGAGCCGGAAACTCTGATCGGACGCAAGGTAGTAATCGTGGCCAATCTCGCACCCCGCAGATTGCGCGGTCTGGAATCAAATGGCATGATCGTAGCCGCCTCGCCCGAAGGCGGCAAGCCCGTTCTGGCAAGCTTTCTGGAAGACGTGCCCGTCGGCACAAGGCTCAAATAGAAAAGTTGCTGGCAACTGGCCGCTGGCAACCGGCAACTGATTTGATGTTCATCGACTCCCACGCCCATCTCGAAGGCAAGCGCTACGACAACGATCGTGAACAGGTGTTGATCCGTGCCAAACAGAACGGCATCGAAGCCTATCTCGCAATCGGCAACGGCGACGGACCCGACACCGCCAACTGCGGGATTCAGTTGGCGGAAAAATACGACGGAAAGCCCGAGTATCCAAGAATCTGGGCCAGCGTTGGAATTCATCCCCATGAAGCAAGCCTCGCGAATGAAGCCTCTGACTCCCAAATGCTGCAATGGGCGCGGCATCCCAAGGTAATCGCCTGGGGAGAAATCGGCCTCGACTATTTTTACGACCACTCGCCCCGAGATATACAGAAGACAGTTTTCCGCCAGCAAGTGGAGTTGGCAAAGGCGGCGAAGCTGCCCATCATCATCCATTGCCGCCCATCCGACAACAGTGAGAATGCCTGGGACGACTGCCTGAACATGATCGCCGAGCATTGGATCTCAACAGGGCTAGGCGGCATTCTGCACTGCTTCACCGGAAGTGTAGACCACGCGCGCCGCGCCCTCGACATGGGTTTCATGATTTCCTTTGCCGGCAACATTACCTTTCCCAAGGCGCAGCCGATCCGCGACGCCGCACAAATAGTTCCGCTCGACCGCATCTTAATCGAAACCGACTCCCCCTATCTCGCCCCAATTCCGCATCGCGGACAGCGCAACGAACCGGCCTTTGTGCGTGAGGTAGCCCGCCAAATCGGCGAACTGCGCAATTTACCGGCAGAAGAAATAGGCTCGCAAACCACTCACAATTTCTACAAATTCTTTGGCCTCAAGCCGGAATCTCCGAACCTCGCTCCCTGACTTCCAACCTTCACAGGATTTGTCATCCCGAGCAAAGCGAGGGATCTGCAGTTCGCCGCAACCCGAATCTTCGCGCGGCCCCCACGTCTTCGCAGATAATGCCTCTTCTGTTACCCTCAAGGGTACACATTTGGGGCGAGCGATCCTTGGAATTTTGAACTTCGAGCGGGTAGCGCCCAGCGCCTTTAACTTGACATCATGCCCGATAACACTTTCGATATCGTCAGCAAAATCGATCTCGCGGAAGTCTCCAACGCCATTCAGCAGGCGATGAAGGAAGTAAGCACGCGCTTCGATCTCAAGGACTCCAAGTCCCAGATCGCCATGGAGGGCACCGACGCCATCCTGCTTCACTCCGCCGATGAATTCAAGATGAAGGCGGTAAACGACGTCTTCCAGCAGAAGCTGGTAAAACGCGGCGTCCCGCTGAAAGGCTTGACCTACGGGCCCCTCGAGCCGGCCGCCGGAAGCACTGTGAAACAAAAGATCACGCTGCAGCAGGGGATTCCAATCGAAAAAGCTCGCGAGATCGTGAAGCTGATCAAGAATTCAAAGAAAAAAGCGCAAGCCTCCATTCAGGGCGATGTCGTGCGCATCAGCAGCAAAGATCGCGATACCCTGCAGGAAATCATCGCGATGGTCAAGCACCAGGACTTTGGCATAGATTTGCAGTTCACCAACTACCGGAGCAATTAAGGAAATTGCACACGATAACGTCCAGCAACGGGAAAGAAATCTTCGATCTTCTGCGTGACGACATTGCCGCAATCGAAGACCAATTCGGACGCGACACGGTCTCGAACGTTGCGGCGATTACAGAGATTGGCGAGTACCTCCGCGCCGGCGGCGGAAAGCGAATTCGCCCGGCGCTGTTGCTGCTCTCGGCCAAGCTGCTCGGTTACCAAGGCGAGGGCGCGGTAAAGCTGGCGTCGGTAGTCGAGATCATCCACACCGCCACCCTCGTCCACGACGACATCATCGACGAGGCCCAGATCCGCCGCGGCCGTCCTGCCGCCAATACGCAGTGGGGCAACTCGATGTGCGTGCTCGCCGGCGATTGGCTTTACATGCAGGCCTTCAAGATCGCGGTGCAGGAGCGCAATTTTCGCATTTTGGACGTCCTCGTCGAACTCACGCAACAACTGGTCGAAGGCGAACTGCTGCAGATGGAAAAACTCGGCAAGCTCATCTCTCCGCAAGAGCATCTCGATCTCATCTATCGCAAGACGGCGTGCCTGTTCTCCGTGTGCATGCGAGTCGGCGGCATCCTCGGCGGCGCCACCGCCACCCAGGAGGAACGCCTGGCGCAGTACGGGCGCGACCTTGGTATTGCCTTCCAGATCGTGGACGACGTGCTCGACCTCACCGCCTCAGAGAGTGTGCTGGGCAAGCCCGTTGCCAGCGATCTGCGTGAGGGTAAAGTCACCATGGCCGTCATTCATGCGCTCGATCAGTGCACCCCCGCCGAGCGCCACCAGATCGAAACCGTCCTGCACGACCGCGCCTTCAATGGCGTCACTCACGCGGAAATCCTGACCATCCTGAACCGCTATGGTTCTCTCGAATACGCTTCCAAAGAAGCCGCCCGCTACGCCGAATCCGCGCGCAACGCCATCTGCATTTTTCCCGACTCGGACTTCAAGCGGGCCTTGTTGTCGGCGCCCGAGTTCGTGGTCGGAAGAGAGAAATAAAGAGAACAATAAAGAGATAAATAATGTAGCGCGGACACTCCTGTCCGCGAACGCCGACAGCGCCCAACCGCCGGCGACCCCGCAAATGTCAAACCCCCGTCATCCTCAGCCAAGCCAATAACCTCTGCCCCACGCATCCCATAACCATTCGGCGCACTCCAGATGCAAATCTTTCATAGTGCTCCGAACCGCCGAGAGGGGTACACTGGTCGACGCTTCTGAAGTCAATAGCAGATCCGTGCTCAGACCGAGAGGACGTCTCCCGTCCACGATCTCCCCGCAACATAGGTTGAGCACTGACGGAGGAATCGGCAATGAAAATGAAAAACAATAACAATAATAAAGAGAAGGCAAACCAACGGCTCGAACATCATGGCGTTACTTCCAGACTTTTGTCCAAACTCGTAGTTGCAGTGGCGGCTATCTGCGCAATCACTCTGGGCTCTGTACGAACCGCATCCGCTGCCGCCTCATCCCGTCCAACTGCGCTCACTCAAAGCGGGGTCGTGATTGGCGTAACCAAGAATGGCGTGAACGAATTTCTCGGCATCCCCTACGCCGCTCCGCCGGTGGGAGATCGGCGCTGGAGGCCGCCGAAGTCCTATGGGCTCTTCCCGGGAGGTTCGCTCCAAGCAACTCAATTCGGTAGTGAGTGCACCCAGGCTGGAGGGGGCAGCGAGAATTGCCTGTTCATGAATGTCTATTCGCCCGAGGGTACTGGCGCTGGCAGTGGCCTGCCCGTGATGTTTTGGATTCATGGTGGCGCACTCACCGGTGGAAGCAGCGATCCTTATGACCCCGCCCGCCTCGTGAAACAAGGCGTGATCGTCGTCACCATTAATTACCGCCTGGGTTATTTGGGATTCTTTGCCCAGTCGGCGATCGATGCCGAAGGCCATCTCAATGGCAACTACGGGTTCATGGATCAGCAATTCGCGCTCCAGTGGGTTCACAAAAACATCGCAAACTTTGGCGGCGATCCCGGTCGAGTCACGATATTCGGTCAGTCTGCGGGCGGACAAAGCGTCTATGCCCAGCTCGCATCGCCTCTGGCAGCAGGCCTGTTCAGTGGGGCGATTGCGGAAAGCGGATCGTATTTGGAATTCCAGGACTACTTTTTCTTCATTGTTACGCTGGCGGCCGGAGAAACGGAGGGCAGCGAAGGTGTACCGTCTGGCGCCGCCATTGCCGATAGTGTCGGATGCACCAGCCAGAAGGCTTCCTGTCTGCGTGCCGTGCCGGCCGCGACCATGGTCGCAGGAGAGGTAAGCCCCGTCTATCCGTTCGTCGATGGAACCCTGCTTACCCAGCAGATCGGCACGGCATTTGCCAGCGGCGAATTCAATCAAGTGCCGGTGATTTCTGGCACCAATCACGATGAATGGCGGTTGTTTGTCGCGGATGACTACGACTTCCAGGGGAATCCGATACTGAATGCGACGGAGTACGACAATGCGGTCACTGCCCTCTGGGGATCGAGCCTGGCGCCGGCCGTCCTCGCCTTGTACCCCTATTCCAGTTACCCGTTTGGCGGTGAGGCATTGGGTGCTTCAGGTACCGACGGAATTTTCAGCTGTCCGGCGCGTAACGCGGATCAGGCACTGTCACAATTTGTGACGACCTATACCTACGAGTTCAACGATGAGAACGCGCCCCCGTCTCAAGCTTTGTTTGGCGGGTTGTTGACGTTTCCGTTGGGTGCCTATCATACGGCGGAGCTGCAATACCTGTTCAAGAGCCTCGATTTTTTTGGACTGCCGATCGGTCCACTCTCGCACAAACAGGTGCTGCTCTCCGACGCCATGATCAGCTACTGGACCCAGTTCGCAAAGACGGGAAACCCGAACTCTTCTGCCGAGCCGGTCTGGTCTCCGTACAGCACGTTAATCGACCAGTTCCAATCGTTCATACCACCGGCGCCGGTGGTCGAGTCCGACTTTGCCACTGAGCACCAGTGCGCCACGTTTTGGGACACCTTCTAACCACGACCACCGGTGAAGATATGATTTAGTCCCGGAGGGACGATTGCCACTAGCCCGGCGCTTCAGCGCCGGCTTTGCTGAAACGGGTTTGCGGAAAAACGAGTAGAGACGGGGCTTGCCCCGTCTAAGGCAGCCCGAGAACAATGGGCGAGCACGAACGGGAAGGGCACGGCTTCAGCCGTGCCGTAAGGATCGCATTTTCATTGCGGCTTTAGCCGCTGAGGCACGGCAATTTTCAAACTGCACCACGCCTTGTGGAGGCTCCGTGCGCCCGCTTAGGGGAAGTTCCCTGCCCTAGCTCTTCACCGCAATCCCCAGCATCTCAAACCGCCCTTTCAGCAAAAGCGTTCCCGATCCCAGAAACGCGCGCGCCGGAAACTCCCGCGAGAACAACTTCACGTAAGCAGCGTTGAACCGTTGCCACAAAGAAACATCCGGCGAATAAACCTGCACCCATACCAGGTCGTCCATGGTCATGCCGGCCTCGCGGAGAACAGCCTGGAAACCATCGAATAACAGGTCCAGTTCCGCATCAATACTCGCAGGCGCCTCGCCCGTCGCCGGATCGAGGCCGATTCGTCCGGAGATGTAGAGCGTATCGCCCACCAGCACGGCGTCGCTGAACGGCAGCCCCGCGGGACGATTCGGAAGATTGATGTAACGCCGGCTCTCGGCTGACAAAGGTTTCCTCCTGACGTCTCACCACTTTAACAGGAGCGCGTGGCAGCGGAAAAACTCGAGTAGAGACGGGGCTTGCCCCGTCTAGGGCCATCCGAGAACTAGGTGCGAGCACGAACGGGAAGGGCACGGCTTTCAGGGGCTGCGGAAAAACTCAGGTTTCGTATCACGGTATCGCTTTAGCGATACCATAAGCCGTTCGAAATCAGATGCCCCTTTAGGGGCTGCGCAGCCAAAAAGACCGTGGGCGTGTGACCGCCATGGAGAACGCCTGCTCAGTTTGAAAGTACGTAGACCTTATACAGGAAATATCCATTGAAACAAACACCACCGATGTAATATATTGCGACCGTCCACCAAAAGTCAGTCGGTTCCTTGGCGCGAGAGGCCAAACCACGACCATACTTTCCATACGTTTTTCCGGTGCACGTCGAAACCACAGCCGCAGAAAATGAGATGAGCCCGACAATCAAGAAGTAATACGGCGAACTTATCTGGGTATGCCACCAATCCATCAATAACGCCCTTTCCCTCTCTGTGAAAATGCCCAGTCTGCCACTTCACTGATTCGGACCAAATTCCTGGCCCGAATCGAAAAGCGCCTGAGGACTCGGTACTACGGTACCATTCCCAGTAGGTATCGCATCCGACTGCAACGCGTCTGGGGTGAAAACTTGACCCATTTCACTTTTTCCGCAGCCTGTTCAGCCGTGCCATAAGCATCGTATCTTCATTGCGGCTTGAGAGCGAAACCGCCCTACCGCGATTGCTATACTAGAACCAGTCCGTTTTCTCGATGACCGATGACCGACTTGCTCTCAATAATTTCGCGCCACGGTTACTTGTTTTTGGCGCTAGTGTGCTTCGCGGAAGCGATAGGTCTTCCGCTGCCCGCCGCGCTCGCCATCCTGACCGCGGGCGCGGTCGCTGCCTACGGACATCTTCATTTCTATCTGGTGTTCGGCATAGCCCTGCTATCGATGATGATTGGCGATGTCATCCTCTATTTCATGGGCCGGGTCAGCGGATGGGCCTTGCTCGGCTTTCTATGCCGGCTTTCGGCGAATCCGGAAACCTGCATTCTGCGCTCGGCGGAATATTTCTACCGGCGCGGCAAGCAGACGTTGCTTTTTGCCAAGTTCATCCCGGGCATCAACACCATGTCTCCGCCTCTTGCCGGCAGCATGAAAATGCGCCTCGGCGATTTTCTGCAATTCGACACGCTCGGCGCGATTTTCTACGTAGGCGCGTACGCTCTCGCCGGATATCTCTTCAGCGACGCCCTCCGCGCCATCACCCGCGGACTCCGCTCGGCCGGCTTCGCCGCCGAAGTCATCTTCGCCATCGGCCTGCTCGCCTACGTCGTCTATCGCATCTGGCTCTATCGCAAGTACCGTCTCCTCGACGTGATCCCACGCATTCAGGCCGAGGAACTGGCCAAAAGACTGGCGTCCGATGCCGCCCACAACCTGCTCATCGCCGACGTCCGCAGCCATGGCTACTACGACGCCGACTCCGAACGCATTGCCGGATCGATCCGCATCGAGCCCAACAACCTCATTGAAGAGATCAAGAACCTCCCCAAGGATCGCGAGATTTACCTCTACTGCACTTGACAACGCGAAGCCACCAGCGCCCGGGTGGCGCGCCAATTACAAGATCTCGGATTCAAAGTGTTCGTTATAGCCGGTGGTCTGCGCGCCTGGCGCAAAGCCGGAAATCCCGTAGAACGAGTCCCCCACGACGACCTGATCAAGCTGCCAACCTTCAGCTAAGCTTGCGCAAAAAACTCCAGTTTCGTATTAGGGGATCGCGTTGCAGCTTGCGCAAAAACTTCGGCCTCGTATCAGGGTATCGCTTTAGCAATACCACAACCCTCCGAAATCAGATGCCCCTTTAGGGGCTGTCCTGTGACCCCCGTCCTTGGCACAATCGCAGCAGTTTGTTATCGTGCCCTCATGGGGCAAACGCCGAGTCTCTGCGGAGTAATTCTGGCGGCGGGTGCGTCCTCCCGCATGGGGCGCGACAAAGCGCTCCTGCCTTGGCCTCCATCCTCCACGAGCGAAACATTCCTCTCCGCTGCCATCCACCTCTTTTTCCCCTACGTTGATGTCGTGCTCGTCGTAGTCGGCAAGAATGAAGCTGCCTTGGCTCCCATCGTCTATGCCAACGGCGCGTCGCTCGTAGTGAACCCCGATCCTGAGCGCGGGCAGTTCACATCGCTGAAGGCCGGCCTGCGCGAGGTTCTCAACCGCGGTAGCGATGCCGCGATGGTCACGCTCGTGGATCGGCCGCCCGTCAAATCGCAAACCATCGAAACCCTCGAAGCCGCCTTCGAACGGGCCACCGCCCACAGGAAGTGGGCCGTGATCCCCGAATACCAGGGAAAACACGGCCATCCCATCCTCCTCGGCCGCGAGTTGCTGGAGGCCTTTCTGCGCGCTCCCGAAACCTCGAATGCGCAAGAGGTCGAGCACGCGCACCAGAACGAGATCGAATACGTTCCCGTGGATGACCCGCTGGTAGAAATCGATATTGATACGCCGGCGCAGTACGCTGGTTTGAACTTGCCGCCTCCGCTTGTGCCATGAGTTAATGCCTGCAGGGCTTGATATTTCATGACGCCTCTCACACCTCTTCAAACTGACTTCATCGAAAGTGTTCTCAGCCTGAACCCGCGCACAGCCACATTCGACTGCGACGGCACGCTCTGGTCCATAGACGCCGGCGAAGGTTTTTTCGCCTGGGAACTGGAACAATCTCTAGTCTCCAAAGAGATCGCCAGCTGGGCGCGTCCCCGCTACGCCGATTACAAAGCAGGCCGTGTAGCCGAAGACGTCATGTGCGGAGAAATGGTCACCATGCACCGCGGATTGCAAGAAGAAGTAGTGCAGCAGGCCTGCGACACCTATTTTGCCCAGGCCATCGTGCCCAACGTTTTCCCGGAAATGCGCGAGTTGATCGCCCGCCTGCAAGCCGCTGGTTGCGACGTCTGGGCCGTTTCCTCCTCCAATCAATGGATCATTCGCTCCGGCATGCGCTACTTCGGCATCCCGCAAAATCGCATCCTAGCCGCCGAAGCGGCCATATCGACCGAAAATGAAACCGAAACCGAAAACGAAAATGGCATACTCGGTCGGACGATCACCGACCGCCTGATCCGGGTTCCATGCGGTCCCGGTAAGCCCGAGGCGATTCGCTCCGTGTTCAAGTCGGCCAACGACAGACCCGATTGCGCCTTCGGCAACGCCATCTGGGATCGCGAGATGCTAGCCATGTCCAAGCACCCCTTCGCCATCAACCCCAATCCCGATCTGAAAGAAATCGCGCTCGCTAACGGCTGGACGATTTATCAGCCGGAAGCAAACGACTCAGGAAAGTAAAAGCAAAGTCCAAACAAATCCAAGTTGTCATCCTGAGCGCAGCAGGGACTTCACGAAGTGAAGTTCTCGGCGGAGTCGAAGGATCCCTGCACTTTCTCGCGCTAGGATACTTCCGGGAATTCTTCGCGTCGTCGGGGTTTCGCTTGGGCGTTTCTTTTTGGCTGGATGTTCACTCTTGAGGTATTAATTCGTGTTTACTACTACCCCCCTACCCCCTCGCGTTTGGAGTCATGGGGTTAGGGGGAGTCTTGCCGCCAAAGTCTTGGGGACAAAGGGCTTATTTTTCAAAGTATTCCGGAATAAGGAGTTAGCTTTGTTTTTCGTCTGATTCTACTAGATATCACATCCTTTGCCCGTCTGCTGAACTCCTGACTATTGCGTCAGATATTTACCATACAGTTAACCGGCGATCGGCCCGGCGCAACCTCGGTGGCCTTGGTCGGAGTGGCACTCCTTAGCGGCGACAGATCTGAGGATATTGTCGCGCAGTTCGGGGTGGGCGTCTGTGATGGGTGGGCCGGACGTTTGTGATGAAAAAAGGTTGGACCTCGCGCATTGGTTTGCGGGTGGATTCCCATTCATCGCAAAATACGCGGTGAGTGGGGCACCAGGCCGTCCGTTTCTGCAAGAGTATACTGGCTCGCGATGGATACCCAGAAAATGTGGCGGTGCGCTCAG
>JBEKXC010000126.1:0-14079 GCA_049512435.1 Terriglobales bacterium
GAAGACGGGCAAACGACCGACCCGTCCGTCTCGGTGCCGACACCGGCAACGCAGAGATCCGCGGAGACCGCAGCTCCAGTCCCGGAACTCGATCCGCACGGATTGCGATCAAGAGCATAAGGATTGCGAGTCAGCCCGCCGCGGCCGCTCCATCCGCTGGTGGAGTGACTGGAGCGAATGTTCGCCCACTCACTGAGATTGGTCTTACCCAGAATCACGGCGCCGGCCTTGCGTAACTGCACGGCGACGAAAGCGTCATTTCGCGGGCGCGAGCCAGCATCCGATTCAGAGTCCGATCCAACCAGCGCCAGCGATCCCGCCGTAGTATTCATTCGATCGCCGGTATCGATGTTGTCCTTGATGAGGACGGGAACGCCATGCAGCGGCCCGCGCAGCTTTTTCGACTTGCGCTCCTGGTCGAGCGTCTCGGCGATCCGGAGAGCATCGGGATTAAGTTCGATCACGGAGTTGATCTTCGGTCCGGCTTTGTCGATCTCCGCAATGCGTTTCAAGTACTTTTCGGTCAGCGAGCGGGAGGAATACTGGCCGGACTCGAAGGCCTTCTGCACTGCGTCAATCGTGATCTCGTCGAGTTCGAAGACTTTCGCGAAATTCACTGCAGTCGGAGCAGCCGCGGGATCGGCAACGCGAGCGGATCCAAGCGCCGGATAAGCAGCCGCGCCAACAGTTGCAGTCACGCCCGCGCGCAGAAAGTTGCGGCGCGACGCGCGCCTCGGGGGAAGGGAATCGATAGGCATCAAGGCGGACATCAAGGCTCCTGCGATTGTGAGATGAGTTCGGATGCAAGTCTCAAGCGGGAATCTTACGAAGACTGCGAAAGAAAGGCAAACGCAGGGAGCGCTGGCAGCGACCGTTGTCTTGAAAGGAGCAGGATGGTAGTCTAACCGAGTCGAGCACGAAATCGAGCGGGAGTAGTTCAGCGGTAGAACGCCAGCTTCCCAAGCTGGATGTCGCCGGTTCGATCCCGGTCTCCCGCTCCATCTTGCCAGTAACTCGGCGATGGCGCGCCGTGTACCTCGGTTTCGCGATTCAGGCCATTCTTGGCGATCCTAGGGAGTCACTTCGTACACAACGCCCGCTCCGTGCGACCCGCCGTCGTAGGTGGTGCCGTAGAGATTGCCGGAGCTGTCCAGAATTGGGCTGTCGTACGGATACCCTCCGTCCGTACCGTTGAAACTCCAGAGAACCTTCTCTTTGTAGCTGCCCTTGCCATTTGCCACTAATTCGAAAACGGCTCCATCGCTGTACTTGCCACCGTATTCCGTGGTGCCATAAATGTCCCCGGCCGCATCGAACACGATTCCTGCGACAGGATAGTAGCCATCTTTTAGGCCGCCCTTAAAAGAGTGGAGAATCTTCACCGTCCATGTTCCTTTCTTTTTTCCCTTCGTCACAGGACTCAGTTTGTAGACGGTACCAAGATTCTTGGTAGCCCCGTATATTGTCGTGCCGTAAAGGTTTCCGTCCTTGTCGAGCACAGGAGTGCCCGCTGCGCCCATGCCGTCTTTAGCGCCACCATCGAAGATGTGGATTACAGTTGGATTCCAAGCACCTTTACCGTTCGGCGACAGCTCGAATACTGTCGACCAAGTGGCGCCGAAGATGTTTCCGGCGGCATCCATCGTCAACCCGGCATTGATCCCGTAGCCTGTGGTGCTACCGGGCGAGTACAGCACTTGCTCCGTCCAGTTGCCGCCGGCCGGACTCAACTCGAAGACGGTTCCAGCTCCGGTGGAGCCACCTTGGTTCGTTACTCCGTAAAGATTGCCCGCCGGGTCCATGATCAGGGTGTTTACGGGATATTCGCCGTCAGCACAGTCCGCCTGGCTACAAAAGTTGTAAAGGACGGTTTCCGTCCAGCTTGCTCCCACCGGACTAAGTTCGAACACGACGCCGTATCCGTACGCTCCGCCGTGTGGCATTGTCCCGTAAAGGTTTCCCACGCTGTCGAATATCACAGACGCGAGGGGGTTCGCCCCGTCCGTCCCTTCGGAGAAGTTATAGAGCACAGTCTCGTTCCAGCCTCCGCTACCGTTCGGCGAAAGCTCAAATACGGTTCCCTCTCCGTTGACACCCCCGGTATAGGTCGTTCCATAGTAGTTGCCACCATAAGAGGTGAGACTGGACTTGGGATAGATGCCGTCCGCGCAGCTTAGAGCGGAGCAGAAGTTGTAAAGCACAGTCTCGGTTTGGGCCTGCGCTGGACGAGCGGCTAGAGTGGTCAAACACAGAAACAGGCAGATGAAGTAGATACGTTGCATAAGAATGTCCCTCGCAATCTGAGTAACGTGAAGAAAATGGCCCGGCCCGACTGCCGGTTAGGGGAGGGAGTTTCGCGCGGCAAGTCGAGAACGGCAGCATTATCCTCCCGCTCAGGCCAGCGGTCAATGATCTGGCGACAGAAGTCTAAACGCTGCTGCGATGCGGCGTAGTGATGGGCGTCACTGGCGCGTGTGTTCTCACTCGCCTTTCCGCAGCCCCGCAGTCATTTCGCTGAGAACTGAGAACCGGGAACTGAGAACTGGTTCTAGAACTCCACGTGCGCTCGCAAGCCCGGCACGATGACCGGTCCGCGGTCGCGGTTGTAGCCGGGATTGTTGATGTGCTGCACTCCCGGCGCAATATAGATGCCGCGCCAGACGTGCGCCGTGTAATACGATTCGACGATGTTTTCCCGCCCGTAGTTCAGTCCGCCATCGCCCAGCAGAAAACCGAGACCGCCATCTGCCAGATACACCTGATGATCTTTCTTGATGCCGTTCGTGACGAATGCAATGCCGGCGCGGTCTTGCTTGCGATGCCATAGCGCGCCATTCACCCCTACGCCCTGGTTGAATGTGGAATCAATTTCGGTGTAAGCAAACGATTCGGTTTTCCCGTTGTCCCATCCCCAGCGGGCATACACCGTGACGTAGCGCGCGAGATTCTGCTCCAGGTTGATGCCGAAGCCATATTTGCGCGTGACGTGCCAGGGATGATTTGTGATTTCCGGGACCGTCTCCGGTTCCGGGGACGAATGATCTTGAAACTGCTGATTCGCGATCCGGTAGATGCCCATGTTGGCATAGTTGGTGTAGGCGAGCAGCCGCACGACGCCCGCTTTTTTCGGGATGACGCCACGCCGCAGCTCATATTCCCAATTCTCCGCATGCACCTGCCACGGCCGCCACACCAGATCGATTCCGTTTGCGACCTTGGGCATGAGCCCCTCGGCGAAACGGAAACCCCAATTGCGGTCCTCGTAATCCGCCACCAAGCCTACGGTGTAGCCCCGCGTATCGGCGGCGTAGTCCCAGGCGCCGTTGTTGTCCACGGCCCAGTTGTTGAATTGAAAATGGGTATCGGAGCCGACCGAATTCACGTCAAAGAAATCCGGCAGACTGAACTTGCCGAAACGAATTTCCAGGCGGCGGCGCGGCAGCTCGTCGAACAGGGACAGAAAACTACGCTGGTTCTCAGTTTTATCTTTGCTCAACGCGAACACCTTGTGGATCATCCCGCGCCCCAGGTAAGGCTCTTTGCTCAATAGCGGATTGCGCACGATGTCCAGATCCGTATTCCCCGCCAAGCCTAAGCCGGTGCTGAGCGCCGACCCGCCGGCTTCTTCAATGTCCACCAGAAGCTCGGTGGAATTATTGATCCGCACGCCAGTGTAGAGCGTCATCACGCGCGAAGTGGCTTTGTCATAGTCCGGACTGAGGCTGTTCTTCCCGCTGTAGTCGGCGTGAAAGTCGGGATGAGTTTGAAAGATGAAATTCGCCTGCCCGGAGAGCCAGAACCGCGTGCCCTTGAAATGCGGAAACATCGCTTCGGTATCGGCAGTGGCATCGCTCGGAGGGCTGGGCGGATCGTCGGCACTGGCAGCCGGACTGTCGCCATTTGGCAGAGGTGCATCAACCTGCTGCGCGTACGCCGGAATGATGCCGGTCGCGGCAATCAGCAGCCACAACACGGCCACCAGCGTCCTTGCCGTCCAGCGTATCGATTTACAGTTTCGTTTCCCCATTCCCTCCACAGCCCTTTTCCTCAGTATGCGCTTAGTCCATTAAAAGAAAGTTACAGTTCTGCTCTGGGTTGGAACACCCGTAAGTGGTCCCGCAGAGCGCGGCGCGGCCCATGCGGCCGGAGTAAAATTCCGGCAGGCAGCGACACCGCGGGTCGCGTTCTTATCTCAGTTTTTCGGGATAGAAGAAGCAGAGGTGAAGCGATAGGGAGGAGTCAAGTGGCTATCGTCTCACGTCTACTGCTTCCATCCGGCAAGCCGCCAACGCGGAGGCTCATACCCACTACCAGTTTTCATACGTCCTTAATGCTCGGTGTTGGCGGGAAGCCGAGCTTTTCCGCCAAAAATGTTATATCATACCCCCCTAGGGTATGTGTCAAGAGAAAAATGCCGCTGCCATTCTGAAAACTATGAGAGACAAACATCCGGAAATCTCGAAAGAAAAACAGAAGCTGCTTTCCCGGATCAAACGCATGGGCGGGCAAATTACCGCGGTCGAGCGCGCGGTCACTGACGGTGACGAGTGCGCCGATATCCTGATGCTGCTGGCCGCGATTCGCGGCGGCGTCAACAGCCTGATGGCGGAAATCCTGGAAGATCACATCCGGCTGCATATTACACATCCGGATCGCGGGCCAGGATCACCCGAAGAATTGACCGAAGATCTGATCGGGCTGGTGCGAGCTTACCTGAAGTAAGGGCGTCGCAGAGGCTATGCTCAACCGGTGGTGGGCAGGTTCGGTGATTCCGCGCTGGCCGCGCTGCCCGGAAGATCAGGGAATCTGAACTTACTTGCCAGCGCTGCTCGCCGCGGATGAGTTCAACTGGTGCAATTGAATCAGGCCGATTCCAAGGCCTCCCACGGCACCCGCGAGCAGCCCCAGCAGCACCAGCACGGGTATGCTCTCAAGCAGTGATTTCTTCCCTAATTTCGCCATTCTTTGTCCTCCACTCGGTTTCCCACTCTTGGATTCGTGGTTTAATCTATTTTAGCATTTGCGCTTCCATCTGTAGCTTTCGCAGGTACCGTAACAGGTTGTGGTAGAGAGAGATGGCGGGAAAGGGCCACAAACGAGGGCGGATGGTGTAAAGTTTTTCACCTAAAGGAAGCAATTACGGGAGGAATTTGGGAACATTTTCCGCAAGATATTCTCCGCAAAACAGAGCACCGGCCCGCAAGCATGGGAGCGCCTGTCGCCAATTCGACCCAGCAATACCGAAACAGGCGGGCGGTTATCGACCGCCACGACGTCTCGACGAAAGCGCTGTGCCACCCTATGATTATGATAAAGATTAAAGACAAAGAAGAATCATTCTGAGGAGCGTTCATGACAGAGCCAAGTTACGAAGAATTGAAAGCTCGCCTGGCGGATCTGGAAAAGCAGGTGGAAACGAAAAAGAGAAGCGGCGCCATAGAGTTCCGCGTAAGCGAGAAGGGCGGCGTTAGCGTATACGGACTGGGCCGCTTCCCCGTGACTCTTTACTACGAACAGTGGACCAAGCTGCTCAACGCTGTCCCCGACCTTAAAGCTTTCATCGAAGAAAATAAGAGCAAGCTGAAGATGAAAGAGGGCTAACGGCTCGTCGTTCGCGGACGATTCCGTTCCGGATATGCCTTCACAAGCTGGGGAACTCACGTTTTGTTTCCCAGATTTCGTATGTCGGATTCGTATCAGGGTATCGCTTTAGCGATACCCTAAGTTCTTCGAAATCAGGCGCCCTTTTAGGGGCTTCGCCGCGGGGAGCGAACGATGTCCGCCGAAGACATTCTCAGCCAGCCGCAGCCGCAACCCGACGCGCGCGTTGCCTATGGCGCCGATCCGAATCAGTTTCTCGAAGTGCGTCAGCCCACGACGAAAGCGCCGTACCCCGTTCTGTTGAACATCCACGGAGGCTATTGGCGGGCGAAGTATGATCTAGCCCACGCCGGACACCTCTGCGAGGCGCTGCGAGCGGCAGGCATCGCGACCTTCAACACCGAATACCGGCGGGTTGGCAACTCCAGTGGCGGATGGCCCGGAACCTTTGAGGACATCCGCTCGGCCTACCGGTTTCTGCAGCAGGAGTATTCCCGATTCCATCTCGATCTGGGCCGCTTGGTGGTCATGGGACATTCCGCCGGCGGGCAACTCGCGCTATGTCTGGCGGCGCACGAAACCTCGCTCCACAGCGCAATTTCTCTCGCCGGAGTAGTCGACCTAAAACAAGCCTTGGCGTTGCATCTCAGCAGCGACGCGGTTGCGGAATTTCTCGGTGGCAAGCCTGATCAAGTGCCGGAGCACTACCGCGAAGCCGACCCGATGGAGCTCAGGATTCCGCGAGCCCGGCAGTGGCTCGTCCACGGCATGGAAGATGACACGGTGCCGCCGGAGATAAGCCGAAACTACTTCGCACAGAAAAAGAAGGCAGGCGAATCGGTCCAGTTGCTGGAAATTCCACACGCCGGCCATTTTGAGCTGATCGATCCCGCCGCGGAAGCTTTCAAGCTAGTTAAGACCACGGTGCTGACAGCAGTAGGGAGAATCTGACTGACCCTAATTCGCGGCGCCATCACAATCATGAGGCAGGCGCGAGTAAGATGGTGCGCCCGGAGAGAATCGAACTTGAGCCGTTTTGCGGGCGTGAGCGAAGCGGGAGCCCGCAGGCGAAATCCCGAGCGGAGCGAGGGATCTCAAGAATGCGCGCTTGTAGGGGTGAACTGGTGCGCCCGGAGAGAATCGAACTCCCAACCTCTTGGTTCGTAGCCAAGCACTCTATCCAATTGAGCTACGGGCGCATCCGCTGGAATTGTGTTTTCAAATTATAACGGAAACCGAATCGTTCCGCCCAATCGAATCGCTGGAAACGCAAGCAGGAAACTCTGCGTCCGAATTCGATTTGCGCTTCCGAATCACGCCAAATGCCGCGCGGGCTGTGGAAATCGGCGCCCCTGCCGCAATCGCAGATTTGTAAGTCTGCGTAAAAGTTTCCAGCCCAGCGCAAAACCTACGCGCCCCTGCGTTCTATTAATGCGTGCTGGCAATGCTTTAGCAATGGCATCCAACATGCTGCTCCTTAGCGTAGACGAAGTGGCGCGCAACGGGGCATTTGGGAAAATACTTCGGCCAGAGGTCTTTCCGAATGCCCCTTTGCATTGACTCCGTTGGTCTCTAAAGCGCACTCCGCCCAGTTTCCCGGCCCTTCCCCCGAGGGTCCTCGCTGGAAGTCTGGAAGTGAGGACTAGCCGGGAAACGGGCTGAGTGCTGTTATCCCTGCTCACCGCCCGCCAGAAATCAACGACAGGAACTCCTCAGGCAAGAACCAACTGCTCCTGCACGTCGATGCCGGTCGCACGCAGCAATTTCACCACCGCGTCGCCCTTCAATCGCGAGGCGTCGAACCGCACCCGCACCGTCCGCTCTTTCTCGTTAAACTGGATGCACTGGATGCCATAGACCTCTCGTACACTGTCAATGGCCCGCAACTCAGCTTCTCCGGGCGGAGTCTGGTAGCGGTACGCGACTTCGAGGTACGTCATTTTCATTTCTCCCAAAGGATAAAAGAGGATAAGGTTCGTAGTTCACTCTTCGAGTATCTAATAAGGGCTGGATTCCGCCAAGCGCGAACTGCTCGCGTGGGGACAGGCGCCTCGCAAGCCTGCCCTGAGCGAAGTCGAAGGGTCCAGGCGACAGCAACTCTGGCAAACTAAACTATGGACCACCTCAACCCCGAGGACTTCCCAAACATCGCACCGTCCTCCGCCAAAGCGCAAGCAAAAGACCCCGTCTGCGGGATGGATGTGAATCCCGCGACCGCTCGCTACAAAACGCAGCACAATGGCAACGAATACTTCTTCTGCTCGGCCGGTTGCCTGGCGAAGTTTCAGGCGAATCCCGAGAAGATTCTGTCGTCTCCACCCAAACCGATGGGGTCGGGGCTTGTGTCTCTTGGTGGCCCGAGCCCGGTCATACCAGCCAAGGCTGCTAAGACTCCGTCGTCGGGCGCGTCCAAAGAGCCCACACGCGCCTACGTTTGTCCAATGTGTCCCGAGATCCGACAGGCGGCGCCGGGCCCCTGTCCCAAGTGTGGAATGGCGCTCGATCCCGAGTTGACAGTCGCCGCGAACAAGACGGAATACACCTGCCCGATGCATCCCGAGATCGTACGAACCGAGCCCGGGAGTTGTCCGATTTGCGGCATGGCACTGGAGCCGCGTGCTGCGACAGTCGAAGAAGACAATCCCGAGTTGCGCGACATGACGCGGCGCTTCTGGATCAGCCTGGCCCTGACTGCGCCACTACTCGCGATTGCCATGGTCAGCATGTTGTGGCCGCGAGTGTCCATGCACATCGACATCGACCTAGGGGGCTGGTTAGTAATAACGCCGCGGAGTCCAGTCCTCTCATGGTTTGAGCTGATTCTCGCGACCCCCGTGGTGTTGTGGTGTGGCTGGCCGTTTTTCCAGCGCGGATGGGCGTCCGTAGTCCATCGCAGCGCCAACATGTTCACCTTGATTGCGATGGGCACGGGTGTCGCGTATCTCTTCAGCGTGGTGGCGACTTTATTCCCGCAGATTTTCCCGGCGTCATTCCGCAGCATGGGCGACCGTCCCGATGTTTATTTCGAGGCCGCAGCCGCGATCGTGACTCTCGTGTTGCTCGGGCAAGTGCTGGAACTCCGCGCCCGCAGCCGGACGTCAAGCGCCCTCCGAGCCCTCCTCGATCTAAGCCCAAAGCAGGCACGCCTGATAATGCTAAGCGAAGACGGCAGCCCAAACGGCAGGGAAGACGAGCGCGACATTCCACTCGCCCAGGTAAAGCCGGGAGATCGTCTGCGTGTCCGTCCGGGAGAAAAAATTCCCGTCGATGGCGTGGTACTAGAAGGATCGAGCGTGGTAGACGAATCCATGATCACGGGCGAGTCCGTTCCCGTGGAGAAGACGGCGGCCTCGCACGTGATTGGCGCGACCGTGAATGGCAACGGATCGCTCGTGATGCGAGCCGAGCGCGTCGGCAGCGAAACCACGCTGGCCCAGATCGTGCAGATGGTCAGCCAAGCGCAGCGCACCCGCGCCCCGATCCAGCGGCTGGCCGATAAAGTCGCGGGATGGTTCGTTCCCGCGGTGATTGCGATTGCGGTGATGACCTTCATCGCATGGGCAATCTTCGGACCAGAGCCGCGTTTCGCCCACGCCATCGTGAACGCCGTCGCCGTGCTGATCATTGCATGTCCGTGCGCGCTGGGCCTCGCGACCCCGATGGCGATCATGGTCGGCACCGGACGCGGCGCGCGCGCCGGCGTGCTCATCAAGAATGCCGAGGCGCTGGAAACACTGGAGAAAGTGGATACCATCGTCTTCGATAAGACCGGAACACTGACCGAGGGCAAACCGAAAGTCGTGGCAGTTTTGCCGCAAGGCAATCCGCCAGAAATTTCAAGAGACGAACTGTTGCGCCTGGCGGCCAGTCTGGAACGCGCCAGCGAACATCCCCTGGGCGCGGCAATCGTCCTGAAGGCGAATGAGCTGAACCTGAGTTTAAGCGAGCCCGCCAATTTTCAATCCCTGACGGGCAAGGGCGTAACCGGGACCGTAGACGGGATGAGCGTAGCGGTCGGCAGCATCTCTCTGATGAAACAGGTCGGAGCGTTCGGAGAGCAAAAAGCGATTGGTGTGCTCCGGCCTGGCAGATCCACTTCAATTTTCGTGGCCATCAACGACCGTTACGTGGGGTCGATCGCCATTGCCGACCCCGTAAAGCGATCCACCGAAAACGCGCTGCAAGGGCTGAAAGCCGAGGGAGTCCGACTGGTGATGCTCACTGGCGACAACCAGGCGATAGCCCGGGAGATTGCACGTACCCTCGGAATCCAAGACTTCAAAGCCGAGGTTCTGCCAGCGCAAAAAGCCGAGATCGTAAGGAGTCTACAGAACGAAGGCCGCGTGGTCGCCATGGCGGGCGACGGCGTCAACGATGCGCCCGCACTGGCGCAAGCGCAGGTTGGAATCGCCATGGGGACCGGAACCGACATCGCCATCGAAAGTGCCGGCATCACTCTGCTTAAAGGAGACCTTGAAGGAATTCTGCGCGCCCGCAAGCTGAGCCAGGCAACCATGCGCAACATCCGGCAGAACCTGTTCTTCGCGTTTCTCTACAACTCGATTGGAGTGCCGATCGCGGCAGGCGTGTTGTATCCGGTTTTCGGACTGCTGCTAAGCCCGGTTCTAGCCGCAGCCGCCATGAGCTTCAGTTCAGTGTCAGTAATCACGAACTCGCTAAGATTGCGGAATGTGAAGCTGTAGATCCCACTAAAATTTGTCCTACTAGAATTTGTCATCCCGAGCGAAGCGAGGGAACTGCAGTTCGCCGCAAAATGCAGATCCCTCGCTCTCCACCCCATCCGGCAAATGCGGCCGGCTGGGGACCCCGGTCGCTCGGGATGACAATTCATGGAAGAAGAAAAGCTACAGTTTGCTCAGGTAATCCGTAACTTCCGGGCTGGTCCAATCCACAGGTCCTATAAACTTGCGGCGAATAACTCCGCTGCGGTCGATGACATAGGTTTCGGGCCAGCCAAACGTACCGTAGAGCCTGGCCGCTTTCTGCGATTCATCCCGCACGGTGACCATGTTGACGCTGTATTCCTTGAGGAATTTATGGTACGCCGCGTCGTCCGCGTCAATACTGACGGCCAGCACCACTACGCCCTTATCTTTGAAACGCGCCTGCATTCGAACCAGCGACGGGGTTTCCTCGACACACGGCGGACACCACGTCGCCCAGAAATTCAGCAGCACAACTTGCCCGCGAAACTGGCTGAGCGTGACTTTATGGTCCGAATCCTGCACGGTGAAGTCTGGGGCATTCGACCCAATGCGCGCGGGGTGGCCACTGCCGTAGCATCCGATCAGGGCAGCCAGCAATCCAATAGCTAGTATCGTGACAAGCGGTGTAACACGAAGCATTCGTCTCACACCGCTATAATAGCGAAAAGCAATGCGTCCTTCACTCCCCCTTCCGCCACTTGCGCCCTCGCTGCCGCTGCGCAAGATTGTGAGCCCCCGAACCGCCATTCGTACACTCGCTCCCGCTTCTCCTCGTCCCGATGTCTCCATAATCATTCCGGCCCGGAACGAAGAAGCCAACCTCGACGACTGTCTCCAATCGCTGACCTCCCAGTCCGGCGTAGCTTTCGAGATCATCGTGGTCGACGACGCATCCACCGACTGTACGCGCGAGATCGCGCAGACGTTTGCCGGAGTACGGGTGATCTCCGCGGGGACCGTGCATGAAGGTTGGACGGGAAAGAACAATGCAGTCGTCGCCGGGGCGACAAAAGCGCGTGCGCAGTGGCTGTTGTTCACCGATGCCGACACCGTGCATCGGCCGGGATCGCTAGCGCGGGCCTTGGCGGAAGCCAGGAAAGAGCGGGCCGATTTGTTGTCGTACTCTCCCGAGCAACTGGTTGTCACCTTCTCCGAGAGGGCCGTGATGCCAGTAATCTTTGCGGAACTCGCGGCGCAGTACCCACCCCGTAAAGTGCGCGAACAGAGTTCGGAAAAAAATTCGGGAGTGGTAGCTGCGAACGGGCAGTACATCCTCGTCCGCCGCGCAACATACGATGCCGTGGGCGGGCACGCGGCGGTGGCCACGGAAATACTTGAGGACGTCGCGCTGGCTCGCCTGTTCCGCAAGGCCGGCAAGCGCGTGTACTTCCGCTACGGCGGAGATGCCGTGTGCACCCGCATGTATCGCAACTGGGCGCAGCTTCGCGAAGGCTGGACGAAGAATCTGGCGCTGCTGTTCCCTCAACCCGAACGGCTGGCGTTGGTGAGTTTGTTGCTGTGGCTCGTGGCATGGTCGTCGCTTGGCGTAGCCGTGTCAGGCGTGCTCACACAGCATTTTGTCTGGATTTTGTCCGCCGCCTTCTGGCTGCTGGTCTATCGCAGAATTCGCATGGCACGTTTCAAAACCGCAAATAACCTGATCGCCATCGCTTTCGGCCTGCCGATGTTCGCCTATCTGTTGCGCCGCTCGAAACAGGCCTACGGGTATGGCCAAGTAACGTGGAAGGGCCGTGCTTACCATGTCTGCCCTCTAAGGAGTTCACCTGGCGGAGCAGCAGACGGGATTCCAAGATTTGAGGGCGAAAAACTGAGAACTGGGAACTGAGAACCGAGAACTGATTTTTATGGTTTACCTCACACGCAAAGCGGAGTTTTCCGCGTCGCACTTTTATCACAATCCGAGATTTACTCCCGAAGAGAACCAACGCGTCTTCGGCAAGTGCAATAATCCCAACGGACACGGCCATAATTACACTCTGGAAGTCACCGTGAAGGGCGCGGTTAATCCCAAGTCGGGATTCGTCGTCGACCTGAAGCAATTAAAGGAAGTTATGAGCAGGGAAGTGCTCGACGCGTTCGACCATCGCTTCCTGAACAAAGAAGTACCCGAGTTCCTCACCAGGATCCCGACGACCGAAAACCTTGCCATCGTCATCTGGCAGCGCCTGGCGCCGAAACTCAACACGGCGCAGTTGCATCGTGTGCGCGTTTATGAAACTCCCGACCTGTTCGTTGATTTTTACGGCGAGGATTTTTACGGCGAGGATTCGCATGGGGACGCAGGAAAACGAGAAGCATGAAGGCACACCTGACACGCCGCTACATGTTTTCCGCCTCGCATCGCCTGCACAGCGACGAAATGTCGGACGAAGAAAATCAAGCAACCTACGGCAAGTGCAATAATCCCTATGGACATGGGCACAACTACGTGGTCGAAGTCACCGTCAGTGGACCGGTGGACGACGAGACGGGCATGGTCTGTAACTTGGTCGATCTGGATGGTTTTGTGCACAACGAGATTCTTGAACGCTACGACCATCAGAATCTGAACCAGCTCCCGGAATTCGCGGAGAAGGTTCCAACCACGGAAAACCTATGCATCGCGATCTACGATATTCTGAAGCGCGGCTTCCAGATGGCTCATCTAGACAAGGTACGAATTGAAGAGACGATGATGAACTCGTTCGAATATTGGGGGGATTCGTAATTGGCAATTTGCAGTTTGTAATCGTGTTCAAATTACCAATTACAAATCACAAATCGCCTTCTGCCTTATGAAAACGCCCACCGACTTACCCGCCACCCTGACCAGCGCCACCTACGAAGAACTGGTGCGCGAAATGATTGTGCGCCTCGGGGAAGATCCCGACCGCGAAGGCCTTGCGCGCACCCCCGCGCGCGTCGAAAAAGCCATGCAATTTCTGGTCAAGGGCTACAAGGACGATCCCGAAGCGCTTTTGCGCAAGGCGCTGTTCACGGTCAGCTACGACGAGATGGTGATAGTGAAAGACATAGAAATGTTCAGCCTGTGCGAGCATCACCTGCTGCCGTTTTTTGGCAAGGTGCACGTAGCCTACATCCCGAATGGAAAGGTAATCGGCCTAAGCAAAATACCCCGCCTCATCGAAGCCTTCGCGCGCCGCTTGCAGATCCAGGAGCGTCTAACCACGCAAATTGCGGAGGCCATCCAGAACACCATCGAACCGCAGGGTGTCGGCGTCGTCATCGAGGCTCGGCATCTCTGCATGATGATGCGTGGCGTCGAAAAACAGCATTCTTCGGCGGTCACTTCCTCCATGCTCGGCTGCTTCCGCAACGAAGAGGAAACAAGAACCGAATTCCTGTCCCTGATCCGCCAAAGGACGAATGGCGTGTAGAGATTGTGTAGGGACTGGAGTGTGAGGACGGTTCGTGTGGGGACGGGCGTCCTCGCCCGTCCAAGCCGAGCACAGCTCGGCAGCCACCCCGGAAGTCGCGGACTCTCCCGCTCGCAACCGCGCGGCGCTTGGAATAAGCTGAGAACTACAGCATGTCAACCCGCAATCCCAAGTCGCGCCAACCAAACCTCTCCGGCCGCCTTGCCCTCATCACCGGCGCCAGTCGCGGCATCGGTCTCGCCATCGCCCGCGCGCTGGCGCGTGAAGGCTGCAATCTGATCGTCACCGCCCGCGACGAGCGCGCCCTGGCTAAGGCACGCAATGAACTGGAGAAACTTCAGCCGGCAAAATCG
>JBEKXC010000127.1:0-14027 GCA_049512435.1 Terriglobales bacterium
CCAACGCGGACATCGTAGCGATTCGCGTCGAGACCGGAATCCGTTACTACTCGGCCACCGATTCGGCGGGACGTTTCGTGGTGGACCTGTTGCCGCCGGGGCAGTATTCGGCGCGGGCGGAGGCGGAAGGGATGTCGCCGCAGATTTCGCCGCCGATTCGTGTGGACGTGGGACTGGCGTCGGAGTTGACTTTCAGATTGAAGGTGGCCGGGCCGAAGGAAACGATCACGGTGTCGGACGCTCCGCATGAAGCGGATACGGATCCGAGTTCAATATCGGCGCTGGTAGATGAGCGGGCAATCAAAGATCTGCCGCTCAACGGGCGCCGGTTCACGGATCTGTTGTTGCTGTCGCCGGGGGTGACGCAGGATCCGCGAGGGCTGACTTCGGGATCGAACGGGGATCTCTCTTATGGCGGGATTCGGGGATACAACACAAGCTTCCTGGTGGATGGAGGGGACAACAATAACGGCTTCTTTGCGCAGGCGTCGGGACGGTACCGCGCGCCTTACCAATTTTCCGACGAGGTGATACAGGAGTTCCGCGTGCAGTCGAGCGGTTATGGAGCGGAGTCGGGGCGAGCTGGGGGCGCGGTGGTGAATGTAGTGACGAAGTCGGGCACGAACCATTGGCACGGGAGCACCTTTTATCGTTTGCGCGACAGTGAGCTGGGGGGGGCGGCGCCGCCTTTTTTGGGGTTCAACCCCAGCAATGATCAGCATCAGTTTGGCGCGACGCTCGGGGGTCCGATCCAGCGCAGCAAGACGTTTTTGTTTGCGGGCTACGATCAGCACATTTTTAATGTGCCGGCGGTAGTGGAGTTCTACAACGGTTCGACCTCGGTGGTGCCGCTGGTGGGCCTTTACCCGACTCCGGGTGATTACGAGATTTGCAATCCCGCAATTGGTGGGTCGGCTTGTGATCAGGCGATTGTGCCTGGTTGCCCTCCTCCCAGTGCAGGCGAGCCGCCCTGTGTTCCGGCAAGCGGGTACCCGGCGGCGGCGCAGCTATCGACTTTGGGCGGGACGTTTCATGCGAAGCTACTGGGGCAAACGGGATTTCTGAAGCTGGACCGGACATTAGGCGGGCACCAGTTTCTTACGGCGCGGCTGAGCATAGCCCGGTCGTACGGTGCGAACAACGTCTATTTCGATCCGGGGAGTCCGATTACCTTTGATTCGATGAGCGCGAATGGAGAAGAAGACGTGGCGACGGAAAGCGCGTCGCTCACTTTGCTGAGCGGTATTTCGCCGCGGCTGACGAGCCATCTGCGGGTGCAGTTTTCGCGCGATCTGGAGCAGCAGTTTCCCAATACAACCGGGACCCAGGGAAATATTTACAGCTGGATGGAGGATTTTGGGCAGTCGTCAACCTTGCCGCGGGAAACCCGGGAACACCGGCTGCATATGGCGGAGACTTTGAGTTGGAGCCGCGGTCGAAATCAGTGGAAGTTTGGAGTCGACGGAATGTTGACCTGGGACTACAGTTACTTTCCGTCGCTGTTCGGTGGAGAGTACTTCTTCGACGACATTTCGGTGAATCCGTTTACGTTTGTTCCGATGGAGGAGGGGTTGCAGTTAACGCCGCTGCGGGCGTACGCGCACACCATCATGCCTAGCTGGAATTGGGATGCTGGTAGCTGGACTGGGCCTCCCGCTAACTTAGCGCGGTATTACGAGCAGAATTTCGGGAACCCGGTGTCGCATCCGGACAGCAACGACTACGCGGGCTTCGTGCAGGACACGGCGCGGGTGACGCCGCACTTCAGCCTGAGTCTGGGAGCGCGCTACGATCTGCAGACGTTTTCAAAGAAGGGAATGATGAGCAATCCGCTGTGGGCGCAGGCGGGGAAGATGCCACTGAACGGGATGAATTTTGCGCCGCGAGTGGGAATTGGGTATTCGTTCGGCAACGCTCGGCCGGTGATGGTGCGGGCGGGATTTGGAATTTTCTTTACCCGCATTCCGCAGATTTATCAGTCGGCGGTCACCAATGAGAATGGGCTTAGCGATAACTTCATTTCTCTCGACAATACGAATTACTACCAGCAACTGGTGTTTCCGACGCATCCGAATGCGGCGGTGAATTGTCCGCGGGGCCCGGTCTCGTGCACGATACCGGCTGCGTGGCAGCAGTATGCGACCAGCGAAGTGTCGGCGTTTGAGCCGGGCTTTAAGACACCGCGCGTGCAACAGGGGAGTCTGAGCCTGGAGCGGGAACTGCCTGGCGGGCTCATCGGGACAGTGTCCTATCTGTTTGTGCATGGAGTGGATATGATCCGGGCGCGAGATGTGAATCTGCCGCCGCCGACTTATTACAGTTATCCGATCTTTGACCCGACGGGCAGTACTTTTCAAAATTCGTTTTATAACGTGGAGTCATTTGCGACTTGGCAGACGAGTTACAGCATTAGTTGTCCGTATCCGCCGTGCATCAATACATTGAATCGTCCGATCTCGCAACTCGGAGCAATCGACCAATTTGAGAGTGCGGCCACGAGCGTGTACAACGGCATGACGGTATCGCTGCACAAGCGGATGTCCGGGGGGATGTATTTCAGCCTGGCGTACACCTGGGCGCACGCGATCGACGATGGGCAGGACGCGCTAGTGGCGGGACAGCCGGTGACGGTGCAGAACTCATACGCAGCGAAGAGTGAACGCGGGCCGAGTGTGACCGATCAGCGGCAACGACTCACGATTGCAGCGATCGAGGAGCCGAATCCGTTTGCGGCGGGACAGAAAGTTCTGGCGACCATGTTCGATCACTGGAGGGTCTCCGGGATTATGACGTATGGCAGTGGGCGGCCGGCAAATGCGACGGTGTCGGGCGATCCGAACCAGGATGGGAACCCGGACAACGACCGTCTGCCGGGGTATGGACGCAATTCATTTACCGGTCCTGATTATGCCAGCATGGATATGAAGTTAGGAAGGCAGATGAATTTGAGCCCCCGATATCATCTCGAGTTGGCGGCGGACTCGTTTAATCTTTTCAATCGCGACAACCAGAGGTTGGTAATAACCGACAATGGCTTCCAGAGTACAGCAGGCCAGTTCATTAAGTACCCGCAATACGTGGGAAGCACCTTTTATCCGGCTTATTATCAGCAACCTGCGAGTTTTATGAAGCCGACGAGCGCGTTTGCTCCGCGACAAATGCAACTCTCGATGCGGTTGAATTTCTGAGTTAAGTGAAGATTTCTGCACATTCCACTTGACTTATGTGGGCAATGCTTGCCATAACTAACGAGTCCAGTCAGGACGAGCAGGGGGGTGTAGTCCGTTGGCGGAAGTTCGACTTCAAGAGGGTGAATCCCTCGAAAACGCCCTTCGGCGGTTCAAGCGGAAGGTACAGACTGAGGACATTATCAAGGAAGTAAAACGTCACTCGTTTTACCTGAAGCCCGGCGAGAGGAAGCGAGTGAAAGAGGCGCTGGCTCGCAAGCGCAGCCGCAAAAAAGCACGCAAGGAACAGGACTAAGCAAAAACGGGCCGTTCGCTGGTGGGAACGGCCCGTTCGTCAAACTTGTACTTGAAATTTGTAGGGAGACGCGGCAAGCTGCGTCTCAACCGAGTGTGTGGATGTAAGTTGGTTGACTTCCCCAGTAGTCGATGTCTTAAGAGTAAGTCAGTAACCATGCGGTGCACACTGCGTGGCGGGCCGAGTCCAATGGGTCAGCATGAGGGGGATGTAAATCTCCTGCCCACGATGTGAACCGGATCCTTCCCTATTCGGGTCTCCCGTGCAGAGCAGGACGCGCTGGGAGCGCCTCTTCAATGGAATACCAGGACAAGATGTTGAAGTGTGTGGATTGTGGCACGGATTTCGTGTTCACGGCGGGTGAACAACTGTTCTTCCACGATAAGCAGTTCAAAAATGAACCCAAACGCTGCAAGAACTGCAAGGGCAAGCGAGTGACAGTGGTTGGGGCTCCGTCACACGGACCGTCGCGCGGGCATTCTTACGCGAAGATGGAGACCCGGACAAACTGCTCACAGTGCGGGAAAGAGACCACGGTGCCGTTCCGGCCGACGCAAGGACGGCCGGTGCTGTGTCGCGAGTGCTATCAGCAACAGCGACAGATCGCGAGCGCCTGATTATTCTCTTAATGTGAAGCGTGGCCCTCGGGGTCTGCATCCTGCGGGGCGGCGGCTTTCTTATGCCTTGGAGGCGGGGTTGCGCTGGAGGAACTGCTTGTCAGCGTGGCGAACGAGCCGGGCTTCCACCTGACGCAGCAGATCCGCAGTGCCGAGCGGCTTGATAAATACCGATTCGGAGTTCTCTCCCGTCCAATGTTCCGCGTCCGAATGTCTGCCGGAGGGTGGATAGGCGGTGAGCAGAGCGGTCGCGGGATCGTAAACTTGTCGGCGCGCCATGCGCAGGACTTCCAGGCCGGCTTCGTCAGTTTCCATGCGCAAGTCACTGATGACCATCTGGTAAACGCCAGACTCCATGCGGGCAAAAGCCTCGGCGGAACTGCCAGCGGTTTCCACTTCAAATCCATGGAGTTCGAGAACCGCTTTGAGGGTCAGCAGGACGGCGAGATTGTCGTCGACTAGAAGAATGCGGCGTTTCATGTGCACCTCCTTCAAGGACAATCTGCACGTGGCAATCACGATGCGGCGACCAGGGCGGCTTCACAGATTGCTGAAGAACTCGTGGCGAGCGCCGCATTCACGCTCAGCGGCTAAAGCCGGACTGAAATATCGAGGTTTACGGCGCGGGCTGAAGCCGCACCCCTGCAAAACAAATTCAAATTGAGCCACTACCCGGCACTCTGTTCATTTGCGGCATCTCGTTTAGTATAGGAGTGTGGCTGGCTTCTACATAGAAAATTTTGGCTGCCGCGCTACCCAGGCGGATGGGGCGGCGCTGGAACGGCAATTTCTGGGGCGCGGACTGGAGCGCGCCGGAACGGCTCGCGACGCCGAAATTGTTGTGCTGAATACCTGCACGGTGACCGAGAGCGCGGATAAGGATGCGCGCGCATCGATACGGCGACTGCATCGGGTGAATCCGGATTGCCGCATTCTGGTGACCGGCTGTTACGCGCAGCGGGCGCCGGAAGAGCTGGCAGCGCTGCCGGGCGTGACGTGGGTCGTGGGTAATTCGCACAAGCACCAGGCGGCGGAGATTGCGACTTCCTCGTCTTCTTCATTCTCATCCTCTTCGTCGGGGTTCGTTTCGGTGGCGCAGCTTTCAGGCGAGGGGAGAAATCCACTCTTTCGCACAGAACGCGAAAGAGTGGGGCACCCGGCTGTAATTGTGGGGGATATTTTCGCGCACACTGAGCTGCTGGCCGCCCCGGTATTTGAAGCGGCTAACGAGCGGACTCGTCCGAACCTGAAGGTGCAGGATGGATGCGACAACCGCTGTTCGTTCTGCGTGATTCCGTATGTTCGGGGACAGAGCCGCTCGCTGCCCATGGAGCGCGTCATCGTGGAGGTGCGGACGCTGGTCGAGGCGGGTTATCGCGAGGTGGTGATCTCGGGGATTAATCTGGGGCGATGGGGAAGAGACTTGGAAGGCAGTTCTCAGTTCTCAGTTCTCGGTTCTCAGTTAAAGCTAACCGCTAACGACCGGCGACTTGTCGACCTGATTCGCGCCATTCTTGAGCGGACGTCGCTTGAGAAATTGCGCATCAGTTCGGTCGAGCCTATGGATTGGAGTGACGAACTGATCGGGCTGGTGGCCTCGTCTGGGCGGATCGCCAAGCATGCGCATGTGCCCATGCAGTCGGGGAGCGATGCCGTTTTGCGGCGCATGCATCGCAAGTACCGGCCTTGGCATTACCGGGAAAAGATGCTCAAGATTCGAGCGGCCATGCCCACCGCGGCGATTGGCGCCGACGTGATGGTGGGATTTCCGGGCGAGACGGAAGCGGAATTTGGCGAGACGCGGCGCATGATCGAGGAACTGCCATTGACTTATCTGCATGTGTTCACCTATTCGGCGCGTCCGGCAACTCCGGCGGCGGAGCAGCCCGGGCAGGTTCCGGTAGCCGTGGCCCGGGAACGGAACCGCGTGCTGCGGGAGATTGCATCCCAGAAGAAAAAGGCCTTTATGCACTCATTGGTTGGGACGGTGGTCGAGGCGATCACGCTGCAATCGGGCGGAGCGGAATTTACCGAAGCACTCACGGAAAATTATCTGAAGATGAAGATTGCAGGGCATCATGAGGCCAACCGCTGGAGGGCTATGGACATCGAAGGTCTGGACGGCGAGATGCTGCTGGGGAAGCCGGCGTTGGATCCGACGCTGGATGCGACCGGCGGCGACCCGAAACTTCTCGTCGATGGAGATCGGGCGACGGACGCCTTGCTGTCCCCTAGTGAGGTTTAGGCCGGGCGGGGGCGCCCGGAGCTCCACGGACAAACCCGTAGCCCCAGCCAGGTAGTAACTCGGAAGTGTACGGAAAGGGAACAAACGCATTGACCCGTAACCCCTTGCCAGCTTACGATAACTAAAATCCAGAAATGCGGGAGTGATCCGAACCCATGTCAGAGTCCAGGTTCCGGTCTGCGCTGTGCTGTTTGCTGGCGATCCTATTTCCGGCGCAAGTAATGCTGGCGGGAGAAACGGCGACGGCCATGCTGTATACGAACGGCGCGGCTTGGTTGAACGGGAGCGAGGTCCCGAAATCGGTGGCCGTGTTCTCGGGAGACTTGTTGCAGACGCGTCCCGATTCAACGGCCAGTATTCAATCCAACGGATCGAATGTGATGGTGCTGGCGGACTCGCTGGTGAAGTATGAGGGACCGGCAGTGGAGCTTGAGCATGGCGGAGTTCGGGTGACGACTTTGCGCGGACTGGCGGCGCGGGCTGGCGACGTCACCATCAAGCCAGCGGCCGATACCTGGACCGAGTTTCAGGTGACCGATGTCGATGGGCGGGTGCAGATCGCGGCCGACAAGGGCGACGTGACGGTGCAAGACGACAAGGGAACGACCACCGTGACGCAAGGGCAGCAGACCACTCGCGATGACACGAAAGATACCGAGAAAAAGAAGAAGAAGCGCCGGAAAGCAGCTGGGGCGGCACCGGCCGCGGGCGGAGGAATCATGAGTTCTACTCCGGTGGTCTATGGCGGATTGGTTGCCATAGGTGGCGCTGCAATATGGATATGGACACGGGAGCCGTCCCCGGTGAGTCCGGCGTGCCCGACGACTCCTTGTCAGTGATTTTCTTACAAGTGCGTAATTGCTGTTCGTTCTTCCGAATGCGTTCTGGGGTGGGCGACTGAATTCATGTCGCGCTACGTTTCCTACCGAGATTTCGACTGGGTCCTGTTGGGCTTCGTACTGGTGATCTGCACACTAGGTGTGCTAGAGATTCACAGCGCGACCGAGCACACGAAATTTGCCGGATCCCACATCAAGCAAATCTACTGGATTGTAGCGGGCGTGGCCGCGATGTTCCTGGTCAGCCTGCTCAACTATCAGGCTCTGCTCGAACAAATCCACTGGATGTACGTCGCATCGCTTGCGTCTTTGATCGCGGTGATTCTGTTTGGGCAGAAGTATCTGGGCGCACGGCGCTGGATCAAGATGCCGGGGGGCGGACATTTTCAGCCGTCGGAGTGGGTGAAGCTGATCCTAATTCTGGCGGTGGCGAAGTACTTTGCGGATTTGCATGAGCGGGAACTGTCGTGGCCGGACTTTCTGAAGGCGGGAGCGATCGTCGGTTTTCCGATGCTGATGGTGCTCGCACAACCGGACCTGGGGACGGCGTTGACCTATCTGCCGGTGGCGATCATGGGTCTGTTTCTAGGCGGGCTGCGCTGGAAGCAGGCGCTGATTGTGGTGATGATCGCGGGGTTGCTGGTCCCGATCGCGTGGATGAAGGTTTTGAAGTCGTATCAGAAGGAACGGCTGACGAGTTTTATCAACCCGGACGCGGACCGGCAGGGGTCGGGGTATCAAGTGAACCAGTCGCTGATTGCGGTGGGATCGGGTGGAATCTTCGGCAGCAGCCAGGGATCGCAGACGCATCTGGCGTTTCTTCCAGTGCCGCAGACCGACTTCATTTTCGCCGCGTTTGCCGAGGAACATGGGTTTGTAGGAGCTCTGGCGGTTCTGCTGTTATACTTTATAGTGCTGATGCGGTTGACCCAAAATGCGCAAACGGCGCCCGACCGCGCCGGAGCATTTTTGGTAATGGGTGTGGTGGCTGTGCTTAGCTTTCACATTCTGGTCAACGTCGGCATGGTGGTTGGCTTTATGCCAGTCACGGGAATACCTCTGCCGCTCATGAGTTACGGTGGGTCTTCCGTTCTTTTCATGTTTTTGGCGCTGGGGATGGTAATGAACGTCAGGATGCGCCGCTTCGTGAACTGAGACGGCCGGCAGAAGTTGGGGCGCCCCCTCTTAAAAACGAGAACGGCGCCACGAAACAGGATTGAGCAGAATCAGAATTCAGAATAAAGATCAGTACGAAACAAGATTACGAAGGCCCTCGCGAAAAAGGAGGGCAGAATGCCGGCAGAAGTCAAAGCCGGACAGGATTGAAGCCAGTCAGGCGGGGAACGGCCCCCTCAGCGTGAACGCGAGAGAGTGGCCACAGACCTGACGAAAGGCTTAACGCGATCAGTGCAGACGAGTAAGAACAATTCACAGCTGCAGTGTAGGTCCCGGGAAGTACTTGTTCTTGGGGGCCGCGCCCGCTCCTACCCCGCACCCCAGCCAGCCAAAACCGCGCTGTCTGGGGACCCCGTGGAGCGGCGCTGAACGCTATCGATCTGTTGGTCCGCCTTGCGCTTCTGGTCCGGTGAAGAAAAACCGGAGTAGAAATGAACAAGGAATTGTACGTATCGGCCACCCCCCACGAAACCAAAGTGGGGATCACGGAAGACGATCAACTAGCGGAAATTTACCTCGAACGGGAAAACGAATACACCTTAGCAGGCTCGATTTATAAGGGCCGAGTAACCCGCGTGCTGCCAGGCATGCAGTCGGCCTTTGTGGACATTGGGTTAGAACGTGACGCCTTTCTGTACGTCTCCGATTTCATGGATCTGGAACAGCAGGACGAGGACCTGGATGAAGCGATCCCAGCGAATCGTCCAGTCATGGAGACGCGTCCGCCCCTTGCTTTGGAAGCGGATGCTACAGCCGAAGGGCAATTTGCCGAAGTCGGCAGCTCAGCGGGCGAGACCGAAGAACCGGAGACGGCTGCTGCGGAAACGCCGGGCAATGCTACCGGCGTTGCGCGTGATTTTCGCGGACGACGTCGTCGTCGTGGACGTCGTGGAGAGAACGGAGACAGGGGCGGGCGCGGCGAGCGTCCGCAGCGCGGCGAAATTCGAAGTGAACCTCGTACTGAGATACGCAGCGAACCGAGCAGTGAAGTCCGCAGCCAAACCGGCAGCGAACCACGCGGCGAATCGTCAAGGGACGGGACTTCAAGGGGCGAAACAAGGGGCGAATCAAGGAATGACCGCTTTAGCCGCGGCGACCGTCCGGGACGGAGCGGGTCGGACTCGCGATTCCAGCGGACGGCGACGACCGCTCGTGCCGGTCGCGACTACGATTACGGACCGCCGCCGGGATATCAACCGATCCTGCTCCCCGGCGAATCGATCTCGAAGTACCAGCGCCAGGGTCTGGGCCAGAGTGCGAGTGAGACTGCGAGTGAAAGTGCGAGTGGCGGCAGGAGGCAGAGCGAACTTGCGGCTTCGCCGGCGGAGAGCGCAGCGGGTCTGCCACTGCCGTCGGCCGCGATCATTGCAAGCTTTCCCGAGGATGAGCCTATTTTCGCGGCGGAAGTTGCCGAGCCACTTCACGAGCAGCATGATCACGTGCCCAACGCGGAAGTCGAGGTCGAGGAAGAGGTGCACGGGGCCGCTGCCGGCGCAGTGCCGGAAATAGCGGAAGCCAGGCACGAGGTGCGGGCGACAGCGGAGACCTTTTCGGCGCCGGAGATGGTGCATGAGAAGGCACAGGAATCGGACTTCGCGGAAGCTCCGCAGGCTGCACACGAGGTTGCGCACGGCGCTGTCGAAGAACAGGAGATCGAGGAAGAAGAAGCCGACCTCACGTCCTACGGTGAAGAACCGGGTGACGATGAGGGCTTCGAGGAACTGGAAGAAGAGACGCGCGCGGCCGGTGGACAGTTGTTGGGATCAGGAGTCGGAGACACCGGTCTGGGGGTGGCAGCCGGCGGCGAGCCGGCGGCGAACGGCGAAGCAGTTCCCGAGGCTATCTTAGAAGCTGAAGTCGAAGCCGAAGAGCGAGAAGCAGAGGAGTTGGAACTCGAAGAGGCGCAAGCGGAAGCCGAGGCGCTGCTTGAGGCCGAGGCAATTGGCGACGGTACCGTAGATGCAAGCGCGGTAGTTCGCGGTCCCGCTCCCGAGGCGAGGTTGTTGCAGCGCACGCAGCGTCGCGGTCCGGAGCGCGGGTTCGATCGCGGGCGCGGACGGCGTGGTGGACGGCGCTTTCGCAGCCGTGAAAATACGGTGGTGCCGCAGATCAGCGAACTGCTCAAAGAAGGGCAGGAAGTGCTGATCCAGATTGCGAAGGAGCCGATTGCGAAGAAAGGCGCGCGCATCACCAGTCACATCGCGTTACCAGGACGTTTTCTGGTATTCATGCCGACGGTGAATCACACGGGCGTGTCGCGCAAGATCTCGTCCGAAGAAGAGCGGCAGCGGCTGAAGCGAATCATCCAGAGCGAGCGCGAAAATGGCGGCGGCGGCTTCATTGTGCGCACCGCGGCGGCGGGCGCGACGGACGAAGAACTGCGAGCCGACATTCGTTTTCTGAAAAACCTGTGGAGCGAGATCAAGACGCGCTCTGAAAGCAGTAAGGCTCCGGCGCTGATCTATCACGACTTGAATGTGGTGGAGCGGGTGCTGCGCGATCAGGTGAGTTCGGAGTTTTCGGCGATCTGGGTTGACACGGAGCAGGAATACGAGCGTATTGTGCGGTTTGCAAATCGCTTTCAGCCGGGTCTGGTCAAGCGCGTCAAGCTCTACACGAAAGAAACACCGCTCTACGATCAGTTCGGGCTCAACGAGGAAATCAGCAAGGCGCTGAAATCGAAAGTCTGGCTGAAGAGCGGTGGCTACATCGTGATCAACCAGACCGAGGCGCTGGTCGCGATCGACGTGAACACCGGCAAGTACGTTGGCAAAACCGCCCGCCTTGAAGACACGATCGTGAAGACGAACGTCGATGCGATCAAGGAAATCGTGCGCCAGGTGAGGCTACGCGATCTGGGCGGCATCATCATCATCGACTTCATCGACATGGACGAGCGCCGCAACCGGCAGAAAGTGATGCAGGCGCTGGAAGAGGCGCTGCGCCTCGATCGGGCGCCGTCGAAGGTGCTGCAGTTCAATGATTTCGGTCTGGTGGCGATCACGCGCAAACGGGTGAAGCAGTCGCTGGAACGGACGATTGGATCGCCTTGTCCTTATTGCCAGTCCACGGGCTTCGTGAAATCGGTGAGCACCATCTGCAACGAGGTGTATGTCGAGATGCGCAAGATAGCGAATCATCTGGAGCACAGCGACGTGATGTTGCGAGTGAACCCGGAGGTGGCGAAAGCGCTGAAGGCCAACAACGCGAAGCTTCTGAACGAGATGGAAGAACTCACCAAGAAAACGATCATCGTGAAGTCGGATCCGGCGCTGCACCAGGAGCAGTTCGATATTCACTAGGCGCTAGCGGCGGCTTGGATCTCCATTTCGACAATAAGGGACGGGTGAACAGCCTGTCCCTTTTCACTTTGTGGATCACGCTTCGGCGATTAGCTTTGCGGCCTCGGTGCTGCGCTCGCGCAGCTTTTCGAGCGAACTGCGGAGGCGCTCACCATTTGCCTGTGCGTCCGACCGCTGGCCAATGGGTTGCTGGGCGATGACCAAGGCGAGGCGGTCTACGGCTTCGGCAACGTGCTTGGCCATGTCGAGGAGGACCACCAGAGAATCGGCGTGCAGCTTCCAGACGGAGCGGGAATTCTTCGAGCGCTTGAGTTCCTCGATCTCGGTGGTGATGCGCGCGGTTACGGCTACGATGCGGAGCAGCATTCGGGCAGCGTCCGCCCGCGTGCCCGTTTCTTCCAGATAGTCGGCGGTGTAAGCCTCAACCTCGGCGGGACTGAGCATAAGGTTGAAATAGCGCATGGGCACGATCTGGCGGAAGTTGGGATCGGCAACGCGCACGAAGACGCGGATCGATTCCTCCACTCGTCCCAGCTTTGCTTCCTCGACCGAGAGCGCCTGCGCTGTGATGGCGGACGGCACATACTTCGGAGCGAGCGCCGGAGCCACGGCCGCGCCGCCAGCGCCCACCGCGCGGGCAGAAAGCGTGAGGCCGGGATGGGAGTGCGCGACTGGCGGCCGGCGCTCCAATTCTTTTTTCAGCCGGGAGACACGCCGGAATTTTTCCAGCGCTGCGCTGTAGTCGACTTTCAGCAATGCTTCCTGGTTCAGGCCGTTGACATGCTCGACGGTAACTTCAACGCCGTCGACGGTACTGAGGATGCTGCCGCCGAGTTCTTCCAGACGTTTGGCAAAGCCCTTGATCTCGTGCGCGGCGGCGGCGAACAGCATATGGAAACGATCGCCGAATGCCGCATTATAGGGCGCCAGAGTGGCCAATACTCCGGGATGATAAATCGATTCGCCGAGCGCGGCTTTCAACTCCCGAACCCGCTGGATGATGCCGGAGTCCATGAGCGCGCTGAAATCCTGGAAGCGGTTGGCCTGGTCTAGCAAAGGGCTGAATTCGCGCAACAGCTGCACATCGGCATCCGAGAGTACGGGCACGTCGGATTCGGACAGAATTTCCAGCAGCGCAATTTCAAAAGGAGACAAAGGAATCGAGCCGTCCAGGCCGTAGCCGCGCCGCTCCCACTGGCCAGCCACACGGGGATGGCGAAACAGAAAGGTTGCGACCAGATCGGTCTTATCGCGATTGGCGCCGGAATCGTCGCGGTGGCGCGCGAAGTAGCGCAGCAGCGCTTCGGCGACCTCGGGATCAAGGTCAGGTTGCACGGCCAGGCGCAGCATGGCGGGAGTGATCGCCATGTCGAGCAGCTGAATCCAGAGGTGCATCTTATCGAGAGTGGAGCGCACATCGTCGGCGTGGCTGATCACGTCGGGAGCGAGTTCGTCGGGCGCGGGCAGCTCACCGCCGAGTTGGTCACTCAGCAGCCGCTGGTAAAAGCTTTGCACGGTAGCCAACAACGCCAGCTCCCATTTGGGATCCTCAAGCAAAGTCAGCTCCTTCGAGATCGCGCAGTAATGTTCGCAATGGGGTATCTTTCAGTAAAACCGAAAGGCAACAGCAGCGCAATTGGTTACTTGGTTACGGAAGTGATGGCACTACCAAGGTTTCGGGAGCCGGCTATTGAAAAACCACGGTTTTATTTCCATACAGCAGGATGCGGTTTTCCACGTGCCAGCGAACGGCACGCGACAAGACGACTTTTTCGATGTCGCGGCCCTTCTGCACCAGATCGTCGATGGTATCGCGGTGGTGGATGCGGACGACATCCTGGTCAATAATGGGGCCATCGTCGAGTACTTGAGTAACGTAGTGAGCAGTGGCGCCGATCAGCTTGACCCCGCGCTGGAACGCCTGGTGGTAGGGTTTGGAGCCGACGAACGCAGGCAGGAAAGAGTGGTGAATGTTGATGAGATTCTCGGAGCCGAGCGCCGCGATGAACTCGTTCGAAAGCACCTGCATGTAGCGAGCCAGGACGACGAGACTGCACTTGTGATTACGGATCAACGCAATCTGCCGTTGTTCCGCTTCCCGCTTGTTTTCTTTCGTGACCGGCACGACGAAGTAAGGGACGCGGTAAAAGTCGGCGATACGCTGGTTATCGGGATGGTTGGAAATGATCAGCGGAATTTCGCAGCGCAGTTCGCCGCTGTGATGGCGGTAAAGCAGGTCTTGCAGGCAATGGTCGTACTTCGAAGCGAAGATGGCGATGCGAGGGCGGTCCGTGGAGTGGGCGAGTCGCCAGTCCATCTGGAAGTCGCGGGCGATGGGAGCAAAGCGCTCGGAAAACTGGGCCAG
>JBEKXC010000128.1:0-14022 GCA_049512435.1 Terriglobales bacterium
CAGCCGCATCGTGCATGCCAGCGCGATCTCGCATCCGCCGCCGAGAGCAAATCCATTGATGCACGCGATCACCGGCTTACCAAGATTTTCTATCAAGTTCAGAACGTTCTGCCCGCGGTGGGTATACTCTTTTCCGCGGACCGCATCGTGCTTGGCGAGTTCCGCAATGTCGGCGCCCGCAATAAATGCCTTCTCGCCCGAGCCGGTAAAAATGACGACGCGAATGGCGGCATCATTTTTGATGTCATGAAATGCCGCCCGCAATTCTTCCATGGTGGCCATGTTCAGCGCGTTGAGAACTTTCGGCCGGTTGACCGTGACGTAAGCAATCGCGTTTTTCTTTTCGAGAAGTATATTTTCGAAGTTCATAATTTCTAACTCCGCCACGGATTTTCACCGATCGATGCGGATTTCACAACGTCCTGCAAAGTAAAAGCATGGTGATTCCGTGTCAAGCGCAGAACCTGTGCACCTTGCTGGCAACTTCCGGATACGTAAGGCGTCCTCCAGCTTGCTGCGAATCCTCCCGTGTTTCTCTGGCGAGGGATTCTAGTTCCGCATTGACCCGCCAAACCCGTGCAAAAAGATTTTGCGCCTCTAGCTCTTCGCTCGCACCGACGACTCCACTTCATCCTTGCTCAACCCACAACTGATGCAGCGCTGGGTCCACAACCGGTTGGCGAAAACTTTGCCGCACCGCGGACATTTCCATTCGGTGAGCCACCATGCTCCCGCCAGGTAAACCAAGATCCAACCCAATAAAATCGCGAAGTCCTTCACTTCGCCAAGGCGCAGCCTTGCGATCATCGCGCCCAGGAACAGAAAGCTGACAAACAGCGCCACGACCAGATTCCGCCTTACTACGTAGCTGCTCCATGCCCGGCGATACCTTTCCATATCCTGCGGTCCGGCATCCTCAGGCGGCTGATCGGTTTTTCTCCGTCCCTCCATGCTTGGTCTAGAGTTTATTCGCCTTTGGATTGTTCGCGTCGGAATAATCGTAGAAACCTTTACCAGTTTTCTTCCCGTACCAACCCGCCATCACCAGCCGCTTCAACAGCGGAGGCGATGCAAAGCGCCGCTCCTTGAACTCGTCATACATCACGTGAGTAATGTAATAAGTAGTATCGAGCCCAACAAAATCCAGCAAAGTAAACGGACCCATCGGATACCCGCACCCCAGCTTCATAGCATTATCGATATCCTCAATCGACCCCACGCCCTCTTCATATGCCCGGATCGCATCGAGCAAATAAGGCACCAGCAGCCGGTTTACGATGAATCCCGTCTTATCCGACGTGCGCACCGGAACCTTCCCCAGCCGCTGAGCAAACAAGTAAGCCGCTTCATAAACCTCAGGAGAAGTAGCAATAGTCTTCACGACTTCGACCAGCTTCATCAAAGGAACAGGATTAAAGAAATGCAGCCCAATAAATCGTTCCGGACGCTGCACCGCTGTCAACAGCTCAGTCACCGAGATGGAAGAAGTATTCGAGGCAAAGATCGCTTCCTTTTTGACTATGGAATCGAGCGACGCATACATCTTCTTCTTTTCCTCAACGTTCTCGATGATGGCCTCGATGACGATGTCGCAATCGGCAAGGTCCGCTTTGTTAGTAGTCCCCTTAAGCCGAGCCCGAATCTCGTCCTTCTGCTGCGGAGTGATCCCACCTTTCTCAGGGCCGCGCTCGGCAAACTTCGCGAGCGACTTCTCAATCCCGGCAAAGCCCTTGTCGAGATACTTCTGCTCAACTTCAAGCACAGTGACATCAAACCCAGCCGTAGCGCAGACCTGCGCAATGCCGGACCCCATCAAACCACAACCTAGAACACCAACTTTTTTGATTTCCATAGTTGCTTCCTTCGTGCTGACGAAAAATACTCTTTCATTCTGAGCGAAGCGAAGAACCTATGCATTCTGCCGGCGCCAACGGAATGCATAGGTCCTTCGCTTCGCTCAGGATGACAAAGTGGATTTGTACCATCAAATTTACTGAAAGCTCTCCACCACCATAGCAATCCCCTGCCCGCCGCCAATGCACGCCGTAGCCAGCCCGTACTTCTTCTTCCGCCGCCGCAACTCATACAGCAGCGTAATCACGAGCCGCGTTCCGGTCGCTCCCAGCGGATGCCCCAACGCAATCGCTCCACCGTTCACGTTCACTTTCTCGCGATCGAGTCCCAACTCTTTTTCCACCGCCAGATACTGCGCCGCGAAGGCCTCGTTCACTTCAATCAAATCGATGTAATCCAAAGTCAGCCCGGCGCGCTGCAGCGCGACCTTCGTCGCCGGAACCGGACCGCTCCCCATGATCTTCGGATCGACGCCCGCGATTCCCCAATTTACGATTCGTCCGAGCGGACTCAGATTTCTTTTCTGCGCCTGCTCCAGCGACATCACCACAACCGCCGCCGCGCCATCGACAATCCCGCTGGCATTCCCCGCCGTGACCGTCCCATTCTTCCCAAACGACGCCCGCAGCTTAGCCAGCCCCTCCAGCGTAGTTTGCGGACGCCGATGATCATCCTCCGTCAGCATTTCTCCCGTCGCCTCGCCTTTCGAATTCCGCAACGGCACCGGCGTCAGCTCTTCCTGCATGCGTCCCGCCGTGTAAGCCGCGTCGGCCGCCTGTTGCGAGCGCAGCGCGAATTCATCCTGCGCCTGCCGCGTGATGCCCTGCTGTTCGGCATACAACTCTGCCGTACTCGCCATGTACAGTCCGCAATACGTATCGAGCAGCGCCGTCATCAGCGAATCTTCGAGCTTCCCGCCCGCAGCCAGCGTAAATCCGTCGCGTCCGCGGAGCACAAACGGCGCCTGCGACATCGATTCCATCCCACCGGCCAGCACTATCTTTGCTTCATCCGTCTGGATCATCTGCGCTGCGCTGACAATGGCCTGCATCCCCGACCCGCACAACCGATTCACGGTCATCGCCGGAGTCTCAATCGGCAAGCCCGCCCGCAATCCAACATGCCGCGCTCCATACAACGCGTCGCCTGAAGTCTGCTGGGCATTTCCAAAAACGACGTGATCGAACTCTTTCGGCTCGATCCCCGCCCGCTCGATGGCAGCCTTCGCCGCCACTGCGCCCAGTTGCTGCGCCGTGTAGTCTTTGATTTTTCCGCAATAGCGTCCAAAGGGCGTGCGCGCCCCGCTGACAATGGCAATGTCTCCAGGCTTCAACATGAGTACCAACTTGTATAGAAGAGTGCGCTGGCCTGAGGCCAACCTGTGAGTTTAACAGGAAGGATGGATTTGTAATTTGCGATTTGTAATTTGTAATTTTGCGGATCGCTTGGGTTTCCGGGTGGGTTTGACCTTCAATTACAAATTACAAGTCACAAATTACAAATTTTCCTACGCCACGGCCGCCGATGCCGCGAATTGCGGCACCTGACATACAATTTTCCCCGCGCCCTGCGTCACCGCGAGCTCCAGCGCATGGTCGGCGCGGTTGGCCACTTCGGTCACAATATCCACCGGATCGAAATGCTGACGCATCACTGCCTGCGCCAGGCCGGCGCTGAACTCGACGGCCTTGTCATTGTTCTTGTCGTTGTCCTTGCCTGGGAAACGCACTTCCCCAAGCAGACGCCGCAATTTTTCCAGCGCCAGCAGCGCTTCTTTTTCGCCGGTGTCGCCAAGCACGAGCGCGACCGTAGTCGCTTCATAGCGGAAGGCCAAATCGTTGGTCCGGATGTTCGCCGAAAACAGCTGCCCGATCTGCTCCATCACCGCCGTCACTGCCTGCTCGCCATACTCCCGGATGAGCGCGCCGCGGCGTCCAAATTGCATCAGCAACACCGTCACCGCCGTCCCCTGCTGCAACCCGCGCCGGGTTTCCGCCTGCAGCAGATCCAGATACGATGCCCGCTTCAGCAGGCCCGATTTCTCGTCCGTCACCGAAAGATTTTTCACCAGCCGCCGCAGCCCGGCGTTGTTGAGCGCAATCAGCACCTGGTCGCTCAGCGTCCGGATCACCAGCACCTCGGAAGCCTGCCACACCCGGCCCGTGTTCTGGGTCAGGATCAGCACTCCGATCTGGTCTTTGTGATCGTCATTGTTATTGCCCTCGGTCAGCGGCAGAGCCAGCAACGATTCGACTTGCAACTCTTCTACGGCGCCGCGCATGTGGATCAACTCCGGAACGTTTTTGGCATCGCCGATGGTCACCGTGCCTCGCGCCACGGCCAGATCCTGCAGCGTTTCCACCAGACTGATCAGCGCCCCCGAACTTGCCGGAATCAGCCCCTCCATGTGATATTCCTGCACGCTTGACGGCGGCAGACCCGGTTTGCGCAACGCCACAATGCAGCGCGCCGTCCGCCAGTTCGCGCCGATTTCGCTGGCTGCCGTTTTCAAAACTCCTTCCGCGTTCCCCTGGTGGTAAAGCTTGCGGGTAATTTCAGCCACTTTCGCCAGACTGCTGACGTCGGCCGCGTCGCTCCTCGCCGCCGCGGCGGCCGACGCGGCCTGATCGCCGGTCGTCGTCCCTGTCCCCGTCGTTGTCGTTGTCATTGTCCCTGCCGCCGGTACAGCGGGCGCGGACTGCATCGCATAATGCGATTCGATGCCGGCCGCCATGTACAACTTCTGCAGTTCCTGGTTGCGCTCTTCCTCCCCCGGAAACAGTTCCTGAATGCGCTGCAAACGCTCGATGGCTTTCGACCGCATCCCGTATTGCACCAGGATCTCGGCTTGCAGCATCAGATCCTGCAGCGCGGCCGCTCCCAGCGTCGGTTCTGGAACCTTAATTTCCTGTTCTTCTTTTTTCTTTACCGCCGAGAACCGCGACGCGATTACCGTGAAGCGCTGATCGTCGATCTTGCCCCGCAGCGCCTCCAGCCGCTTCTGATGTCCGGGCTCGTACGGATCCACTTCTGCCGCCCGGTCCAGACATTCACCCGCCTTCTGGTAATTGTGCTTCGTGCAATACAGATCAAACAGCTTCAGCAGCGCCTGGGCATAGTCCGTTTCACGGTTGGACGCATTGAACAGTTCCGCCAGAAATTCCAGCATTTCAGTCGATGGACGATGCGATGCCAATAATTCCTGCATGGTCGCGATGAACGACCGCCGCTCCCCTCGCCGCCGCTGGAAAGCTTCCAACTTCCGCGCCAGCGCGACCGCCTCCGCATCCAGTTCGGAGTCGATCATCTTTCCGATCAGGCTCACTACCTGGTGCATGCGTGCCGGATTCTGCTCGAACATCTGCCAGATCAACGGCTCGCAGTCCAGGCACCGGTCCGCTGACAAGAGCGCCTGCGCATACAGGCTGCGGAGATCAAGTGCTGCCTCCCCGGCATTTGCCCCTCCGGCATGTGCGTCTCCGGCATGCGCGTCTCCTGCATGCACTAGCGGCTCTAAGATAAAAATCGCTGCCCCGGCCTCGCCCCGCGACAGCAGGCTCTTGCCATAGGCCAAGGCCATCTTCGCATCCGCCGGATTCTCCGTGTACGCCCGCTCGAACCACTGGCCGGCGTTGCCCCCGGCGGCTTCCGCCAGGTCCGCCAATTGCAGGAATGACTGCGCCGCCATCACGTGCTCGCCCAGTTCCGCCGCCAATTCCGCCGCCCGCAGGTGATTGGCCTGCGATGGCTCCAGACTCACAATCCGCCGCAAAACCAGCAATCCCTCTTCCTGCTTCCCTTGCTTCCGTAAATCCTCCAGCGCATTTTCATACGTCCCAATCGCGAGTTTTTTGTTCGAGTTCTCCAGCAGCTGCCCAAAGCGCACTTTCTGTTCCCAGGTTGGGTTGGCGTACCGCGCTAGCTTTTTGTAGGTCAGGCTGGCTCGCGTCGCGTCCGCCGCCCCGACCTGCCGCTCGAACAACTCTCCCATGAGCCGCACCGCCTGCGGCCCCTTGTTTAAGGAGAGACACAGGTCCGCCGCCATCTGCCGTACATTGTCATTTTGCGGATCGCTTTCCAGGATTAGCAGGTATTCCGCCAGCGCGTCGGCTGTCTTTCCCTTCTGCAACAGCTTCTCCGCCTTTTCGACGCGGCGGGCGATCTCGGTACGATTCGGAGTTTCCGGCATGGGCGGTCTTACGAGCGAGAGAATTCCTCCTTGATTCTAGGATTCACCCCCCGCACCAGCAACGCGCTTCCCCCACTCCGCGATTACCAAAGTCACGCGATCCGCTCACTCCCCACCCTTTTCCAGTGGAGGCCCAGTTTCCGGTTTGCTCGTAATCAGGCACCAGAAACCTTGACTACGGGGTTGCAGTGACCTAAGATTCATCCCCGGAATCGGGGAGCGAATCCCAAACTTCTAAACAGGTCTGCGGAGGAACAAGCCATGAAGACAACTCTATACGGAGTGGCCGCGATCGTCGCGCTGGTGATCGCCGTGGTGGGCGGCAGGTCCAGCTCTGCGCAGGACAAAGACAAGCAGGACAAGTACACGCTGCAGATACCGGGCGGGCTCGCGTTCTCTGAGATCAGGGGATACGAACAATGGCAGGTAGTTGGCCCCAGCCTCACCGAAGCCGCAAACGTGATCCGGGCGATCGTCGCCAATCCGGTGATGATCAAAGCCTACCAGGAGGGCGTTCCCGGCAATGGCAAGCCCTTCCCCGACGGCTCCAAGATTGTGAAGCTGGAGTGGAGACCGAAAAAGATAACGGATCCTCCTTTTTCGGCGAGCACGCCGGACACAGTGCCCGGCGACCTGGAGCAGGTCGAATTCATCGTGAAGGACAGCAAGAGATTTTCCGACACGCACGGATGGGGATATGCGATGTTCGTCTACGACACCGCCTCCGGAACGTTCGCCCCGGCCACCAAGGCCAGCAAGCCTCCGGTGAATAACGACGCCAAGTGCGGCGCCGCATGTCACGAGATAGCGAAGTCAAAGGATTACATTTTTACGGCATACCCTAAAAGGTAAGCTCCATCGGGCGCTCTCCAATTCTCGATTCGTCGGCAATCCGGAGACCGGTTTCTGGAATTCGCAAGCTGGCAGAGCGTTTGGAACGCGATTTTAGGGGGAGGAGCAATATGAAACGGATCGGTTTCTTACTGCTTGCAGTTGTAACCGTGGCCGGCATTGTCGCCCACATGGCGCACGCGTCTGGACAGTCTGATGGGGACTCCTCCCCGATCTATGGCGTCAAGATCCCCGCCGGATACCGCGACTGGCAATTGATCGCCGTGAAACAGCTCCATTTCGCCGGCATGGGCGAGCAATTGCGCGCTCAACTCGGCAACGATATAGCGATCAAGGCCTTCAAGGAAGGGACGCTCCCGTTCCCGGACGGTGCCATCATTGCCGCGATTCATTGGACTCGTGTCTCGTCGGAAGACAACAATAAGGTGCTTGATGGCGCATTCCCCGGCACTCAATCGTTCGTGATCGGGTCCCGGGTGAATGTGCAGTTCATGGTCAAGGACTCAAGGAAGTACGCCGCCACGGGCGGCTGGGGGTTCGCTGACTTTACGGATGGAAAGCCGGGCGACAAGGCCCTGCACGAGGCCTGCTTTCCCTGCCACGTGCCTGCCAAAGATCATGACTACGTCTTCACCCGTTACGCACGTTAATGCACTTCGTCTGCGATCAGGAGATCCCCATAAGGATCAACAGCGGTGGCGCTCGATCACCACGCCTGTTTACGATTATCGCGTAAACTCCTGAGTGGTTGGCCACTCGGAAACGGGCCAGAAACGGGGCTTCGAGGAAGTTGGCGGGCCACTTCAAGCCCAACGGCTTAGGTTGCGCTTATGGCCTTTGCCCCGTCCCAGCCGAGCGCACCGGGCTCCCGTCAAACCGGACAGGGTGGGGCAGTTCGGCTCGAGCCGCAACGTGCGAGCCCTCAATCTTTTCCCCGCCACTTCGCTCCGGCTTCTGATATACGAGTACGAGCCCTCATGCCATCTCCCAACCTCGAATCCGGCCTCCGCCACCAACTCACCGCCGGACAGATGACCATGGTCGCCGTCGGTGGCTCCATCGGCACCGGACTCCTCCTCGGCACTGCCGCCGCCATCGAACTCGCCGGACCCGCCGTCATCCTTACTTTCATTCTCGCCGCCTTCATCAGTTGGACAGTCGCGCTCGCCTTAGGTGAACTCGCCAGCACTCATCCCGCCGCCGGTTCCTTCGGCGTCTATGGAGACCTTTATCTCAACCACTGGGCCGGGTTCATCTCCCGCGCCGGCTACTGGCTCGCCATCGCCGTCTCCATCGGAGCCGAGATGGTCGCCTCCGCCACCTACATGCAGCTTTGGTTTCCGCGCGTTCCTGCTCTTCTCTGGGTCTTCGCCTTTTCCGCGTTCCTTCTCGCCATCAACTTTCTCGCCGTCCACGCCTACGGACGCTTCGAATTCTGGTTTGCCATGATCAAGGCCGCCGTCATCGCCACTTTCATCATGCTCGGCGCCGCCCTGCTCCTCACTGGACGAGTCGCTCCCCAATACACTGCCCACGGCGGATTCTTCCCGCTCGGAACTGCCGCCCCGCTTCTCGCCATGACTTTCGCCATCTACACCTTTGGCGGCGTGGAATTCGTAGCCGTAACCTCCGGCGAGTCCACTTCCGCCAAGGCCGTTGCGAAGGCCGCGCGCATGACTTTTCTCACTCTAGCCATCCTTTATCTAGGCGCCATCGTCGTTCTGGTCGGGGTCATGCCCTGGAACCGCGCCGGCGTCACCGAAAGCCCGTTCGTCACCGTCTTCCGTTCCGTGAGCCTTCCTGGCGCCGCTCATTTCATGAATTTCGTAGTCCTGACCGCCGCCCTCTCCGGAGCCAATGCCGCTCTCTACATCTCTTCGCGCATGCTCTTCTCGCTCGCCCGTACCGGTTGGGCTCCCCGCGCGCTCGGCCGCCTCAGCGCAAAAGGCACTCCAACCCTGGCCCTGCTCGCCTCTTCCTACGGAATCGTCGTCGCCCTCGTGCTCGAGCGCTGGGCCCCCGCCAAAGCCTTCGAATACATTCTCCGCGGCGCCTTCTTCGGCATGATGCTCTCCTGGATCGTCTCCCTCGCCGCCCACATCAACTTCCGCCGCCGGCTCACCGCCGCCCAGGCCGTCGAGATTTCTGCTCGCTCGCCTCTCGGCAAATGGGGTTCCATCATCGGCTTAGTCGCAGTCTTGGCCTCGACCGCCAAAACCTGGTGGGATTCCCGCATCAACCTGATCGTCGGCCTGACTTTCCTGATCGCCCTGACCGTTCTCTACTTCCTGCTCCGCCCCAACCGGCTGCAAAACGACTCCTAGCCGGCGCCTAACCGTCCCAAATCGGGAAGGATCGCCCCGCTTATTCGGAATTATTGACCTCATTTATATTGAGATCATGCTTTTTTTCTTGATATGCTCAAGCCGTTTCGGGTCCATCTGAACGGCGGGACGATTCCTGGACCTTCCCTACCATGCGACTCCCAGTCGCGACTAGTTCCCGGCCGTTCTGTTCCCCCGAACGAAGGAGCATTTTGTGACTTCCAGTAAAAGACTTACCTTAATTTCAGGCAGTGAACGTAAACCCGTCCGTGGTGCGCGCCTGATCCACAATTCGCATCCCGACCAAACCATCGAGGTCTCCATCCGACTTCGATCGAAAGCAGAGGCCAAGCGCAAAGAGTTGAAGAGCTCTCTGGAACAGCCCGGCTTTAAGCACATGTCGCGCGCCGACTTCGAAAATACCTACGGCGCCGATCCTGCCGATCTCAACCAAATTAAGAAGTTCGCCCATGAATTCGGCCTGAAGGTGCTCGAAACTGGAACCGAACTCACCCGCCGCACCGTGATGCTGTCAGGAACCGTAGCCAATCTCCAAAAAGCCTTCAACGTCGAACTCAAAGAGTACAGCCACCCGAAGGGAAATTTCCGCGGCCGCGTCGGCGCCCTCAGCGTGCCAACCGAGTATGCGGACATCATCACGGGAGTGTTTGGGCTCGACAACCGTCCGCAGGCGGAACCGCATTTCAGACTCGCGGCGCAGCCCGACAAGCGTAAGACCCACACTTCCGCCACCTCATATGATCCCAACGTAGTGGCCCAAATCTATGACTACCCGGCAGGAGACGGAACCGGCCAGTGCATCGGGATCATTGAGCTTGGTGGCGGCTTTCGTCTGGACGACCTGAAGAACTATTTCAGTTCGCTCAATCTCAACCAGCCGCAAGTCATCTCCGTGTCCGTCGATGGAGGCCAAAATAGTCCGAGCAATCCTGAAAGCGCCGATGACGAAGTGATGCTCGACATCGAAGTGGCGGGCGCGATTGCCCCCGCAGCCAAGATCGTCGTCTACTTTACTCCGAATACAGATCAGGGTTTTCTGGACGCGATCACCACCGCCGTACACGACAGCACCAATCAACCCTCGGTCATTTCCATCAGCTGGGGCTCGGCAGAAGCCAACTGGACCACCCAAGCGATGACCAACTTCGACGAGGCCTTCCAGGCGGCCGCCGCCATGGGCGTAACCGTCTGCGTCGCCGCGGGTGACAATGGTTCGGCGGACGGAGACAATGACGGCAATAACCACGTTGATTTTCCGGCCTCCGACCCGTTCGTCCTGGGCTGTGGCGGAACCTCGCTGCAAGCTTCGAACGACCAGATTGTCAACGAGACCGTCTGGAACGACCTGCCGAATGGAGGAGCAACCGGCGGCGGAGTGAGCGACATGTTCCCCCTTCCAACCTGGCAGGAGGGCTTCGATGTCCCGTCGCCAACCGTTCAAGGTGGCGGGCGAGGCGTGCCCGACGTCTCCGGCGATGCCGACCCCAACACCGGCTATAACATTCTCGTCGATGGCGAGAGTGCCGTTGTCGGCGGCACCAGTGCGGTAGCTCCTCTATGGGCTGGGCTGGTGGCGCGCATCAATCAGGCGACCGGAAAAGCCACCGGAAAAACGATCGGTTACCTGAACCCGTTGCTCTACACCCAAGCCGTCGAAGCCGAGGGATTCCACGACATAACCCAAGGCAACAACGGCGCCTTCAGCGCAGGTCCGGGATGGGATGCATGCACCGGCCTCGGCAGTCCCGACGGAGTGCCGTTAGAAGCAGCGCTCACCGGAGCACCCACCATCCACGCGTCATCCGTGAAGTCTCGCCGATCCAAAGAATCCGCAGCCTAAACCAAACCGGGGGCGAGCCGCGCTCGCCCCCAATATTCGTGTAGAGCGGACACCCCTGTCCGCTGCCGTTGCTTTTGCTTTTGCTTTTTTCGGAAGAACCCGTGCCCGAGGGTGCCCCATCCTAACGTCGTGCCTTTCGACGTTAGGGTGGGATTACACACCAGCATCCCTCTTAGGGGTTTTGAATCTCGCAAATTCACAATTCCGGCTACTCATTGAGAATTGGCCGGTCGAGGTCAATGAGTGTAACCGGGATTTAACGCCAATTGCGCGACCATCCCGCTGCCAATCCCTCAAGCCAACATAAGCAAGATGGTCCGGATAAGGACTAGTCGTTCAACGAATTTGGCCCAGTCACAGCGCTATGTAGTTGGTTTCGCCGTTCGTTCGATCATGACCAAACGGACCTACCCAAGTGCCGATGCAACCGATAGAATTCATATTGCATGCCCGAGCTTATTTCCATACCGCTTTCGTTTTTCGAGGCGACGTTCCCATACAAAGAGCCAAACGTCAGGCTCTGGCTTGACCGGGCGACCGTGGTCCAGGACCTTTTTACAGCTTTAAAGCCGTGGCACATCGATGTCGATAATGTAGAAATTATTACCACCGGTAAGCCGTCGGAGCAGGGCCTCAAATTCAAGCTTCCCGAGAAACAGATTGCTTTCTTTTTTAGTCCGACATTGTGCAGATTTTCGAAGGACAACGCTGATTGGGAATCGGCTGAGGAAACGATCGCGATTATGGACGTAGCATTTTCTACGCTGGCAAGATCCGGCAAGATCGAGGCTGCAAAGATAGAGACGGTCATCGCTCTTCACATGCAACCAAAGGCGCTGCCATTCATGAAAATCTTGGGGCAGTTTGTCCCGGCCCAACTTGCTGCTTTGGACGGAGAAGTTAAGACGATGGCAAGCATCGTAAAATGGGACAAGCGGAAGGTCATCATTGACGGGTCAGCGCAAATAGCGAACGCATTATTTCTTCGGTTTGAGCGCGAATTCGACGGGACCGCTGCCTATCAACAAATTGCCGAACAATTGCGGGCCGATGAAGAGGCCTTGTTCGCCATGCTCGATGTGAAGGAAGATCGGCCATGAACGGACTGTCTTATAGCCAAGTATCAGGAAACGACTGGACCACCCCGCCGTCTGAGATGCTCTATCAACTCGTTCAGTATGTCGTTCCCACCCATGTCCCCGAGCCGCAACCATGGCTCGATAGGCAATACGCCCAGCGAATTCAGGAGCAAATTGAACAGCAGATGGCTCGGTTTGAGGCCGATCATGAAGCAGCTGTGGCTGAATTGCAGAGGTGTTACGTTTTTCTGAACGATCAGGCAATAAGGGGGTTTTTCAAAAGCCACAGAACCGCGCCGCAATTGCTCCTCGAAGCTGTGCCCCACCTACGGCAGGATTTTGGTGCTGGCACTGTGTTCGACCTCCGCGCGATGACCGACGAATATGGAGCGCAGACCCTTTATGCCGTCGCGATGTGGCCGGGGAGTGTCCGTGACGTACGGATCGCTCTTGACCATTTTGACGAGCAGTGGTGGATTGCTAACTCACACCAGGCATCAGGCGACCTCACCTTCACATACGAGCTTGTCTAAATGGCAGCAGCACCTTTCGACTGGATTGAGTACTACAGACTGGCCAATGAACTGGCGGCACAGGCGGATGAAGCCTCCCGTCGCAGTGCCATTAGTCGAGCCTATTACTACATCTACCATCTGGCCCTAACGAGGGCCGTTGACAACGGCTTCCAGATGATTGCTGGAGAGGCAACTCACAAGCAACTGTGGCGGAACTACAGTGAAAGCCCCGAATATGGTTGCAAACAGCTCGCAGTCATCGCCAATCGTCTAAAAGAAAAAAGAGAACGAGCTGATTACAACAAGTTCTATCCGCGCATTGACGACGAAATTAATGCACTGATTAATGATGCCAAGGACTTCGCTGCCCGCTTAGTCTTGCTCCCAGCGAGGTTTCCAGACCCCGATCAGGTCCGACAGTAACTGTCGTAATCAGGCGTTAGCGCTCATTGAGAATTCCAGGGGGAACCGATTTGGATTCTTGTATCGGGGTAACCACGCCGCAACTTCGCCGCAAAAACACTTGCCAGCCGGGTGCCCCACTCATTCGCGCTCTTTGCGAATGAGTGGGTTCTCAAACTCGAAAAACTCCGGCCATTTTTCATCACAAAATTTCCGTACACTCATCACAGACGTTCAAATCTCACAAATGCAAAAATGATTCTCGGATTGCACCAGCGAGCGTGTGCCCGTCGCCAGCGACGGATCTCAGAGTTCTTTGATAACTTGAAGCGAATTTAGCGGGCGGAATCCCGCTGCCGGAATCCTCAGCGAAGCGAATGTTTAGCGAATGTGAAGTGTCCACAAAATCGAGGAATTTTGACACTTCAGCGCAGTCGTCACCTGTCCCCAAGTCTACGCCAATCGAGCGATTTCGAAGCTAAGTCATTATTTATGAATACTTTGAAGTTAAAGTATTATTTTTGAATAGTTTAGGGGAAATAGGGGGGAGGGGGGTACCCCCCAAAAAAGCGGTACGGGCGGTATATTCCCCCGCAGAATGTCGGGAACGAGAGCTGCTGAAATCAACAGCCGAATCAACGCTCCAATTACAATGTCCCACATGCCCGATCTTCTGCGCGACGATCTTCTGCGTTACCGCTCCGAGTTTCCCATCCTTGAGCGCACCAACTACATGATCTCCAACTCCCTGGGAGCCATGCCGCGCGCCGTTTACGACGCGCTCCACGCCTACGCCGACATCTGGGCAACCCGCGGAGTTCGCGCCTGGGAAGAGCGCTGGTGGATGCTCGCCCTCGAAGTCGGCAACGAACTCGGCGCCCTGATGAACGCGCCCAAAGATTCCGTCTCTCTGCATCAGAACGTCACCACCTGCCAGGCCGTCGTC
>JBEKXC010000129.1:0-13965 GCA_049512435.1 Terriglobales bacterium
CCGGAACTGTTGGGTCGAGGAAAGTGGAAAAGGACAACGAATGGGCGCTGTTTGGAACCTGAGAGATCTATAGACCCAAGGAAAAAACGAAGGGACAGCGACATCCGATAGAGTTACTGCGCAAGGTAGAATCAAGGCTTTGCTCCCCAGCACCGCAGCCTATCAGCTCAATCAAATGACGCCCGTGGCCAGCTTCCGACACAGCCCAGCGTTCTTGCTGAGAGCCGACAGCTGACGACTATCTACAGCGGAATATTCCCATGCTTCTTACTCGGGTTCTTATCCCGCTTGGTCTCCAGCATTTCCAGCGCCTGAATCAGCTTCTTGCGAGTCTCGCGCGGCTGGATAACAGCATCCACAAACCCGCGGTCAGCCGCCACGTAGGGATTCGCCAACCGGTCGCGGAATTCTTCGATCTTGTGCTGACGCATTTCTTCGCGGTTCTCGGCGTGATCGAGTTCACGCTTGTAGACGATATCCACCGCGCCTTCCGGCCCCATCACCGCGATCTCGGCGCTAGGCCAGGCGTAGTTCACGTCCGTGCGAATATGTTTTGAAGCCATGACGCAATAAGCTCCGCCATACGCCTTGCGCGTGATCACCGTCACTTTCGGCACGGTAGCTTCCGCAAACGCATACAGCAATTTGGCGCCATGCCGGATGATTCCCCCATACTCCTGCTGCGTGCCGGGCAAGAAGCCCGGAACGTCTTCAAACGTGACCAGAGGAATGTTGAAGCAGTCGCAGAAGCGAACAAAGCGCGCGCCCTTCACCGACGCATTGATATCAAGCGTCCCAGCAAGCATCGCCGGCTGGTTGGCCACGATCCCAACCGGCTTCCCATTGAAGCGCGCAAATCCCACGACGATGTTCTTCGCATAGTGCTCGTGAATTTCAAAAAAATAGCTGTCATCGACGACCGTGTGAATCACGTCTTTCATGTCGTATGGCATGTTCGATTGATCGGGGATCAGAGTGTCGAGCTTCTCATCCACCCGATCGATCGGATCGGTGCAAGCCTTGCGCGGAGGGTCTTCCAGATTGTTCGACGGAATAAAACTCAACAGCTCGCGGATCATCGACAAACACTCGGCATCATCGCGGCACATGAAGTGCGCCACGCCGGAAGTTTCGTTGTGCGTGTGCGCGCCGCCAAGCTGGTCTTTGGTGACCTCCTCATGAGTGACCAGCTTGATCACGTCCGGACCAGTGATGAACATGTACGAAGTCTGGTCCACCATCAGAATGAAATCTGTGATAGCGGGCGAGTAAACGGCGCCACCCGCACACGGCCCCATGATGGCGGAGATCTGCGGCACGACTCCGCTATAAAGCGTGTTGCGCAAAAAAATATCGGCGTAGCCAGCCAGCGACATCACGCCTTCCTGAATGCGCGCGCCGCCCGAATCATTCAGTCCGATCACCGGAGCGCCCATCTTGGCCGCCAGATCCATGATCTTGACGATCTTCAAGGCGTTGGCCTCGGAGAGCGAGCCGCCGAATACAGTAAAATCCTGCGCGAAAACAAAAACCACCCGTCCCTCGACGCGACCGTAGCCAGTAATGAAACCGTCGCCGTAAAACTTATGCTCCTCCATGCCAAAGTTGTGGCAGCGGTGCGTGACGAGCTTATCGGTCTCCTCGAAAGTGCCCTCATCGAGCAGAAACTCCACGCGCTCGCGGGCCGACATCTTGCCCTCTTTGTGTTGACGCTCGCGCCGCTGCGCGCCGCCGCCTTCCTGGGCCAACTGGTCTCGTTTCTTGAGTTCAGCTATCTTCTCGTCGAGTTTCATAGGCAGACATTATAGGCGAGCAGCAAAACATTCAGAGTGTGACGGCTGCCACAAGCCTGTGTGATGCCAGGCCGGGACTTACGACCGCAGGGCTGCGGAGTCAAACAAATTCAGAAATTCTATTTTCTTCTCCGGCGGCAAAAAAGATGCCTCGAAGGAATTGCGCGCCAATTCTCGCAGGTGTTCATCGGTGAACCCGAACGCCTCCTGAGCCAGCGCGTACTCTTCAGCCAACGAGGTACGAAACATAGCAGGATCGTCACTGTTGAGGGTCAGCATCAGCCCCTGGTCGAAGTAGCGTCGCACCGGATGTTTCGCGAGTTCGGCGCAGCAGCCAGTCCGTAGATTACTCGTCACGCAGATCTCAATCGGCACCTGGCGCTCGGCCAACTCTTCAATCAATTCCGGATCCTGTTCCGCGGTAAGGCCGTGGCCGATGCGTTCCGCTTTGAGATTCAGCGCGCCCCAGATCGACTCCGGCCCAGCGCTTTCACCGGCGTGCGCGGTGAGATGAAGACCGTGCTCGGCTGCGCGCGAGTAAACTCCCGCAAACCACTCCGGAGGCCCCGCGCGCTCGTCCCCTCCAATGCCGAACGCAGCCACGTTGCGGTCGTGAAATTGGAGGGCGAGATCGAGCACGCTCTGCGCTTTCTCGGCACCGAACTGCCGGATGGCATCGAATGTCCACACGAGCGATAGGCCGAAGTCTTTTTCTCCCCGCGCGCGGCCGCGTTCCAGTCCCTCGAAAATTGCCGGGAAATCCTGCTTGCGCCAGAGGCACACACCGACCGAAACAATCACTTCCGCATGCAGAATGTTCTGCGCTTTCAGCCGTTCCATTAGCCGGTAGGTAATCAACTCGTAGTCTTCAGGCGTCCGCAAGTGTCCGGTCACATCCTTGAAAGCGCTGAGGAAGCCCTTGAAGTCCTTGTAGTTGTAAAGTTGCTCCACTTCAGCGAGCGAGGCGCCTTCCATCCCGTGACGCTGGCGCAGTTCGAGCAGCGTGGCCGGCTCAATCGAACCTTCCAGATGCAGATGGAGCTCGGCCTTCGGGAGCGAGAAAAAAACCCCTGAGGGCTCCGAAGTCATAAAGCGATTCTAAAGGATCGGGTCGCGTGGTGGCGGGGCGTTGCCCCGCCGGCATAGGGCGGGCTCCGTCGCCACAAAATCCGATCACCCGATGATCCGATCCTTCTTGCAGAACTCGCTGTGATGCCGGCTGTAGAAAATGTAGATCACTAAACCAATCGCCAGCCAAATCACGAATCGCAGCCAGGTAATCAGCGTCAGGCCTAACATCAGTCCACCGCACAGAACAACTGAGATCAACGGGAACCACGGCACAAATGGCACCCGGAACGCGCGCTTGCGATCGGGCTGATTGCGTCGCAAAAGAATCACCCCCAGCGAAACCAGCACGAACGCAAACAGCGTCCCAATATTTGCGAGATCGGCCGCGTCGCCAATATCCACGAGCCCGGCAGGAATTCCCACGGCAAAACAGGCGATCCAGGTGGACCAGTACGGCGTCTTATATTTCGGATGCACAGCCGAGAACAATTTCGGCAGCAAGCCGTCGCGCGACATCGCGTACCAAATGCGCGCCTGCCCGTACTGAAACACCAGCAACGAGGAAATCATCCCCGTCAGCGCGCCAATTACGATCACCGACCGGAAGAACGGGTGTACGCCCAGATATTTCATCGCATAGGCGACCGGTGCTTCGGCGGCTTCACCGGAGACGAAGGTCGTGTATTTCATCATGCCGAGCAGCACGATGGCGACTCCGACATACAGCAGGGTGCAGACAATCAGCGACATGATTATGCCAAAGGGCAAGTCTTTTTGCGGATTGCGCGACTCTTCCGCGGCGGTTGAGACCGAATCGAATCCGATGTAGGTAAAGAAAACGATCGCGCCGCCGGTGACGATTCCGGCGAAGCCGGATGGTGCAAAGGGTATCCAGTTCGCGGGCTTCACCAGCATTCCACCAACAACTAAGAACGTCAGAATCGCACCGATCTTGATCGCGACCATGATGTTATTGGTCTCGGCTGATTCCTTCACGCCGCGCACCAGCAGCAACGTGAGAATAAATACAATCAGAAATCCCGGCAGATTAAAGTAAGCGCCCGTCCACTGTCCCGAAGCCCACACGGGACTCGCCCATTTGTCCGGCAGGTTGAGACCGAACGCCGCCAGTTGCGCTTTTGTATACCCAGCAAAACCCACCGCCACCGCCACGTTGCTGACCACGTATTCGAGAATCAGGTCCCAGCCGATGATCCAGGCAAAAATTTCGCCGAGCGTCGCGTACGAGTAGGTATAGGCGCTGCCGGCGATGGGGATCATCGACGCCAATTCGGCATAGCACAATCCGGCAAAACTGCACGCAATCGCCACCAGGAAAAATGAAATGGCAATCGAAGGTCCCGCGGGCGGACGGCCGTGCATCAGTGCTCCCGCGGTACTGCCGGTACGCAGAAGGTTCAGCATCACGTCGAGCGCCTGCGCATGCAGAAGGGAGGGCGCCCGGAAATATTCTCCCGCCGCCGCCGTTCCCGTAAGAACAAATATCCCCGAACCGATAATGGCGCCGATGCCGAGCGCTGTCAGCGACCACGGGCCCAGCGTTTTGCTGAGCCGATTCGCCGGGTTCTCCGACTCCGAGATTAATTTGTCGATGGACTTGCAACAGAAGGCCTGGCTGTTGGAAGTACGAATGACGCCGACACCAGCCGCTGGCTCAGTGGATGATTGCGACAAGAGTTCGTTGTCTCCTCACAGCGGGAGTCGGGCATGGGCGCTAGCCCATGCCCGGAACTACTCACGGCTCAGGCGACCGCCTTACCGTTTCGCCTGACCGCGTGCCAGCTTTTTCACCTTGCGCTTCTTCGATCCGCGCGCGTAGTCGCGGGGCTTCTTCGGCTTTTCCGCTTTGATTTTCTTGCGGGCGGCTCGCTTGCTTTTCTTGCGTTCTTCCTTGGTCAGCTTCTTTGTATTTGCCATCAGTGCGTTTCTCTTCTCTCTTCTTGTAGTTTAATTTCGAACTCTTCAATTTGTTTGTCATCCCGAGCGAACCGGGGTCCCCGGCGCGCCCGCTTTTGGCGCGTTGGGGTGGGGAAGCGAGGGATCTGCAGTTACTGTCCCGAATGCCTACCTCGAGATGCATCTAACGCTGCCCTAAGCCTTCTCCAACTGCGCGTACCTTTCGACCAACTTCTTCAAACCGAAGCGAGGGAATTGTACCGTAATCTTGGCGTCTTCCCCATCCCCTTCGCGCTGATACACCGTCCCTTCACCATATTTCGGGTGCTTGACCTTCTGCCCGGGACGAAATCCCCGCCTCCCCTTAGGCTCTTCCGTAGGCATTTTCGGTACATTAAACTTCTTGCCGCGTGAGGCAAAAAACTCGGCAATGTTGTCGATCGAATTGTAGCTCGCGAGCGGAGTCGCCGGCTTCGGCTTGACCCGCGCCGGGGCCCAAACGGCGCTCTGGTCTTCGTCTTCGTAGGAGTAGTGCGGCCTCTGCTCGTGTGGCGCGGACACTCTTGTCCGCGAACTGCCAGCAGAAGAGGAAAAAGTAGAAGTGGCACCAGCGGCCGAAGGTCCGCGTCGCCGCGATCCGCCCAACTCTTCCACCAACTGCGGCGGAACTTCTTCCAGAAACCGCGACGGCACGCTAGCCTCCGGCATATCCGTCCCATAGCGCCGGCGATAGACAGCCCGCGACAAAATCAGCGTGTCCATAGCGCGCGTCATGCCGACATAACACAATCGCCGCTCTTCTTCGATCGAATCGGGCTCAAGCATGGTGCGCGAATGCGGAAACAGGCCTTCCTCCATTCCCGCCAGAACCACCAGAGGAAACTCCAACCCCTTGGCCGCATGTAGCGTCATCAGCGTGATCTGCGCGTGCTCGTCGTACTGGTCGGCATCGCTGACGAGCGCGGCGTGATCGAGGAACTCATCGAGCGTCTCCCCGCGATCGCGCGAGTCCATCGCCGCGTTCACTAGTTCGCGCAGGTTCTCGATCCGCGAGTAGGACTCCGGCGTATCTTCCTCTTCCAGTTGCTTGATATATCCCGTGCGGTCAATCAGGAATTTGAGAATCTCGGCGGTATTCGCCGCTGCGCCGGGAGCACGAAAGCCTTCGACGGTTTCGGCGTCGTTCTCTTCATCAACGGAAGTGGCATCCTCGTTCGCGGAATTATGGGCACCGAAATCAAAGCTAAAGTTGCCGGGATCGAAATCGGTGTCCTGATCTGGTGGTGTGGGGACGGGCGTCTCGCCCGTCCAAGCCGAGCGCAGCTCGGCAACTCTCTCGTCGGACACCAACCCAGCCGTCTCCTCCACTCGCTCCACAAAAGTTCCCGCCAGCAGCGCCCGCCCATCCTCAATCAGCACCCGGAAGCTCTTCAGCGCCGCTACCCCCCGGGCCGGCAACAACTGCCGCGTAATCGCCTCACCAACCGCGCCCCACATCGACAATCCAGTCTCAAGCGCGAGCCGTTCGATCATCTCGATTGTCGTCTTACCGATCCCGCGCACCGGCGTATTGATCACGCGCAGCAGCGAGACCGAATCATCCGGATTTTGGATGACCTTCAAATACGAGATCAAATCCTTGATCTCAGCCCGCTCGTAGAACGAGAAGCCGCCCACCACGTGGTACTTCAACTGATAGCGCCGCATCGCCTCTTCGAACAATCGTGATTGCGAGTTGGTCCGGTAGAGCACGGCCGCCCGCGCCGTCTCGCCGTTCTCGCCCGCCGCCCGCACGTAGCGGTTGATCGTATCGGCCGCAAACAGCGCTTCGTTCTCGCCATCCGGAGCCTCGTAATATCCGATCTTCGCCCCGCCTTGCCGTGACGTCCACAAATTCTTGCCCTTACGCCGGACGTTATTCGCAACCACTGCCGACGCCGCGCCCAGAATATTCTGCGTCGAGCGATAGTTCTCCTCCAGCCGCACAATCTTCGCTTCCGGAAAGTCGTGTTCAAACTCCAGAATGTTGCGAATGTCGGCCCCGCGCCACGAGTAGATCGACTGATCTTCATCGCCTACCGCGCAGACGTTGTGCCCGTCCCCCGCTAGCAGCCGCATCAATTCATACTGGGGACGATTCGTGTCCTGATACTCATCGACCAATAAATATTGGAATCGACGGTTGTAGTATTCGCGCACCGCCGCCACCGACTTAAGCAGGCGCATGGCTTCGAGCAGAAGATCGTCGAAGTCCATCGCATTCGCCTTGAGCAATTCTTTGCGATACTCCTCGAAAATATGCGCAATGCGCTCAGTCTTCGGATCCGCCGACTGCAGATAAATTTCCTGCGGATCGAGCATATGATTCTTAGCCCAGGAGATCCGCGATAGTACGGTGCGAGGCGTCAGTTGTTTGTCGTCCAGCCCCAGTCGACGCATGACGCCCTTGACCACTTGCTGCTGATCGCTCTCGTCATAGATAACAAAATTCTTCGTGAGCCCAATCGGCGGCTGTCCCGGTACGGTAGCAGGAATCCGCAAAGCCTCAACATCCCGCCGCAACACGCGCACGCAAAAAGAGTGAAACGTAGAAATCACCGGCTTGGCGATACTAAGACCGCCCACCAGCTTTTCCACCCGCTCCGCCATCTCGGACGCGGCCTTATTCGTGAAAGTCATGGCCAGAATCGATTCCGGCATCACGCCCATCTTCTCGATCAGATAAGCAATGCGAAACGTGATGACGCGAGTCTTCCCGCTGCCCGCCCCAGCCAGAATAAGCACCGGCCCCTCGGTAGTTTCGACGGCTTCGCGTTGTTGCGGATTTAACTCATCCAGAAACGACAAAAGAGAATAGCTCCAGTATCTGAATTCTACACAACCTACTGTCGGTGGTGAGACGGGCGCTCTCTCCATCGCGACGGGTTGTATAATTAAGGATTGCGCTCATGAAGAAGAACACACTAGCAGCTACGGCCGCCGAAAGCGCCGCCGAAGAACCAACCCCCTGCAGAATCCGTTCCACCACGGTCCTCTGCGTGCGCCGCGACAACAAGGTAGTCATGGCCGGCGACGGCCAAGTCACGCTAGGCGAATCCGTTATCAAGCACGGAGCCAAGAAGATTCGCCGTCTCTATCAAGATAAAATCCTAGCTGGATTCGCCGGCTCCACCGCCGACGCTTTCACTCTCTTCAGCCGTTTCGAGGCCAAGCTGGAGCAGTATCACGGCAACCTCGGCCGCTCCGCCGTAGAACTGGCGAAGGACTGGCGCACCGACAAATTTCTGCGTCACCTGGAAGCCCTGCTGCTGGTTTCCGATAAAGAAGCTACGTTTCTTCTGAGCGGCCAGGGAGACGTAATCGAGCCCGATACCGGCATAGCGGCGATCGGCTCGGGCGGCCCATTCGCCCAGGCGGCAGCCCAGGCGTTGGCCGATCACACCAAACTCTCGTCGCGCGAAATCGCCGAAGAAGCAATGAAGATTGCCAGCCGCATGTGCATCTATACCAATGACAGGGTTACGATTGAGGAACTGTAAAGTAGTTCTCAGTTCCCGGTTCTCAGTTCACAGTGAGAACCGGACGGTTCTTGGGCTTTTCTGAGAACCGAGAACTGAGAACTGAGAACTTCATTATGGCTATTTATTTACCCGGAACCGCCGAAGAAGAACAAGTCACGCTCGACGAACTGACGCCGCGCGAAATCGTCACCGAGCTCGACAAGTACGTTGTCGGGCAAAAAGACGCGAAGCGCGCCGTCTCCATCGCTCTGCGCAACCGCATGCGGCGTCAGAAGCTCGCGCCCGAAATGGCCGAAGAGGTCATTCCCAAGAACATCATCATGATCGGCCCCACCGGCGTTGGCAAAACCGAAATCGCCCGCCGCCTCGCAAAACTGGCCAACTCGCCCTTTCTGAAGGTCGAGGCCTCGAAGTTCACGGAGGTCGGCTACGTCGGACGCGATGTCGAATCCATGATCCGCGACCTGGTCGAGATCGCCATCGAAATGATCCGCGAAGAAAAACTCGAAGACGTCGCGGATAAAGCGGAACTCAACGCCGAAGAACGGCTGCTCGATATTCTTCTGCCCCCGACCTCGCCGCGTCCGTCGGATTCCAGTTCCGGTGGCGTAGTCATCGACGCCAGCACCAGCCTGGCCGAATCTTCCAGCCGCACTCGCGAGAAACTGCGGCAGCAATTGCGCGAAGGCAAACTCGACGACCGCACGGTAGAAATCGAGACCCGCGAGCGCAATTTTCCGTCGTTCGAAATCATCTCCAACCAGGGCGTCGAGGAGATGGACGTCAATCTCAAGGACATGTTGCCCAACATCTTCGGCCAGCGCACCAAGAAGCGCAAGATGAAGGTCAACGAGGCCTTCGAGTACCTGATCCAGGAAGAAGAGCAGCGCCTGATCGATATGGAGCAGGTCACGCGCGTCGCCATCGATCGCGTGGAAAACTCCGGCATCATTTTCCTTGATGAAATCGACAAGATCGCCGGCCGTGAAAGTGGCCATGGTCCCGACGTTTCGCGCGAAGGCGTGCAGCGCGACATCCTGCCCATCGTCGAAGGCACTACCGTCAACACGCGCTACGGCATGGTCCGCACCGATCACATCCTGTTCATAGCCGCGGGCGCGTTCCACGTTTCGAAGCCGAGCGACCTGATCCCGGAACTGCAAGGCCGTTTTCCCATTCGTGTGGAACTGCAGTCCCTGACCATGGAGGACTTCGTCCGCATCCTGACCGAACCGAAGTCTTCGCTGACCAGGCAATACATAGCGTTGCTCGAAACCGAAGGCGTAAAGCTGGAGTTCACTCCAGACGCGCTCGAAGAAGTAGCGCGCTTCGCCTTCCGCGTAAATGAAGGCACGGAAAACATCGGCGCCCGTCGTTTGCACACCATCATGGAGCGCGTGCTCGACGAGATCAGCTTCGAGGCGCCAGAAAAAAAGGGGCAGGAGTTCAAAGTGGACGCAGCCTACGTGCAAAAGATGCTGAGCGAGATCGTGAAAGATCAGGATCTGTCCCGCTACATCCTGTAGCGCGGACACTCCTGTCCGCGTGTGGACACCAGAGACAAGCCATGGGTGTCTGCGCCTCGTCCACGCGCTCCGCCTCTGTTACTCTGTCCTTTTCCCGCATGAACCGAGATTCCAGAAAGCAAATCGCCCTCACCGCACTCTGCCTCTTGCTGGCCAGTTGCGCCCAGCTCGGACCGCCGCTGCCGCCGTCGCTCGAACTCCCCAAGCCGCCGTCGGATCTGCGCGCCAGCCGCAAAGGCAATCGCGTCACCCTCAGTTGGAGCGAACCCACCCTCACCACCGACCGCCAGAGCATACGTTATATCGGCCCAACCGAAGTATGCCGCAGCCCGGAATCTGAAATCACGACATGCGGAACTCCCGTCGCCACGTTACCCGCGCCACCCGTCGTGCCGCAGAAACCGAAAGCTTCACGGGGAACTGCGCAGAAGTCCGCCTCGCCGCCCGCGCCGCAGACCTACACCGACACCCTTCCCGCTCTCCTGCAACAGCAAGACCCAGCCGCCGAAGTCACCTACGCTGTCGAGGTCTTGAACCGCAACGCCCGCGGCGCGGGATTATCGAATCGAGTGCACGTGCCCGCCCTCGTAACCGAACCTCCTCCCGCCGACCTGTCTGCCGAACTAACCGGAGATGGCGTCGTGCTGACATGGACCAGCGCAGGCGAATCACAGCGTGTCCCTGCAAGTCCCCCCGGCGTTCAACTCCGCTATCGGATTTATCGTCGCCAGGAAGGTCTTGGCGACGAAGGCTCCGGCAAAGACACAATTGCCGGCGACGTTTCAATTCCAATTCCAACTCCAACGACCGAACTTGGCCCCATGCACTTCACCGACTCGGGCTTCGAATGGGAAAAGACCTACCTCTATCGCGTCACCGTCGTAAGCATCATCAAACGCCTCGACAGCAACACCGAAGTGCAGGTTGAAGGAGACGACACTCCACAGGTGCGCGTCATCGCCCATGACACCTTCCCGCCCTCCATACCCGCCGGGTTGCAGGCGGCATATTCTGGCGAAGGGCAAAAGCCATTTATCGATCTCATCTGGGCGCCGGTCACCAACGCCGATCTCGCGGGATACAACGTCTATCGCAGCGAAGGGAATGCAGTCGCTTTCAAGCTGAATAACGAACTCGTAAAGTCGCCATCGTACCGCGACAACGCGGTCGCCTCCGGAAAGACCTACACCTACGCGGTCTCGGCAGTGGACGTCCGCGGAAACGAAAGCCAGCGCTCCGAGCCAACCAGCGAATCCGTCCCGTAGCGAAACGGCAAGTGTGGGGACGGGCGCCTCGCCCGTCCAAGCCGAGCGCACCGGGGTGGAGAAGCTCGGCCTCGTCCTCAGCAGTAAGCGCCTCGAAGATTCTCGCCCCCGCACGGTCGTAGATTTTTTCCTTCGTGATCCTCCGGTCGTTTGTGTTTGAATGATCTCTGATGAAATACTGCCGATTCGAGCTCAACGGTTCCGCCCACTACGGCCTGATCGAGTCTGTCGCCGGGAACGAAGAAATCACGCGCCTGCTCCTCCAGCCCCCGCACGGGAGCGACGGCGACGTCGAGGGCCTTCCCAGCCGCCGCATGGACCGCATCCCGCTCGCCGAGGCATCTCTGCTCCCGCCCGTCGAGCCGACGAAGATCGTCTGCGTCGGCCGCAACTATCGGGCGCACGCTGCCGAACTCGGCCACGATGTTCCGCAGGAGCCGATGCTATTTTTCAAGCCGCCCTCTTCCTTGCTGCCGCCAGGTGGAACGATTCTTCGCCCCAGGGTTTCCGAGCGCACCGACTACGAGGGTGAACTGGGAGTCGTGATCGCGCGGCGCTGCCACCAACTTACCGCGAGCGACGACGTGCGCCCCTACATCCTCGGCTACACCTGCGTCAACGATTTCACTGCCCGAGATCTGCAGAAAAAAGACAGTCAGTGGGTCCGCGCCAAAGGCTTCAACACCTTCTGCCCCGTCGGACCCGTGGTCGCCGACGGCCTCAACATCGATCCCTGGGCAGGCGTACAGGTAGAAACCCGCGTAAATGGCAACCTGCGGCAGTCCGGCAACACGCGAGATTTTATTTTCCCGCTCGACGTCGTCATCCGTTACATTTCGCAGATCATGACCCTCGAACCCGGCGACCTGATCGCCACCGGCACACCTGAGGGTGTAGCCCCGGTAGTTGCCGGAGATGTAATCGAGGTTTCGATCGAAGGCATCGGCCAGTTGCGCAATGCCGTAGCGGATCAACCCTAGCAAGCCGGGCTGGCTAATGTGGGGACGGGCGCCCCGCCCGTCCAAGCCGAGCGCAGCTCGGCCTCGCGTACCAACTGTTACTTCGTCCCGGCAGCCTGCCTCACGGCTCGCTCCATGAGTTCCGCCGCCCTGCGCAGAGTATCCAATTCCGGGTCCCGCAGGCCGCCAAGAGTCTCCGCCACAAGCTGGACTCTCCGCAGTCGAGCCTGCTGCAATAACCGTTCCCCTTTGGCCGTTGCCGTCACCCGAATCCGACGCGCATCTTTCGCATCGGTCTCGATCTTCGCCAGCCCGGAGCGCTTCAATCCCGCCACGATGCGGCTCATCGTCGGAGCCTTCACCTGCTCCGCGGCCGCCAGTTGCCCGAGCGCCATCGGGCCTCCGAACACGAGCACAGAGAGCGCCGACAGCCGCGCCGGACCGACGTGGGCGAGAACATCCTGCTTGCGGGCATGGCGCAGAAGATGAATGGCCGCCGAATGCAGACGATCGGCCACATCCAACCGGAATGACTCCTTCGAACCCGGCATACGACACAAGCTTAGCATCGCGATCGCTTAGCATTGCTAACTTTTTTCTTGACAAGAGAAATGTTCACCCTATAATTCGTTAGCAGTGCTAATTAACTTTCAGATTAACTTTGGGAGGGAGCGCCATGAAAGATTCCGAGCGCGCTTTGGAACTCTTGCAGGCAGGCGACGCCGATGACCTCCGCCGCCTGCTCGAACAAGACCCTGCTGCCGCCGAGGAGCGTGATGCGAATGGCGTAAGCCTGCTGATGCAAGCCATCTATCGCGGCCACCGCGACCTGGCGGAACTGATCGCAAGCAAAAAGAAAGCGCTCGATATTTTCGAAGCCACCTCGCTCGGCCGTCTGGATCGCCTCAAGGAGCACCTCCGCGATGCCGAAGCCGTCAACTCCCGCTCGCTCGACTCGCGTTCCGGCGACGGTTTCACAGCTCTCCACTTTGCCTGTTTTTTTGGACAACCCGAAGCCGCCCGCCTGCTGATCGAGGCCGGAGCATCGGTCGATGCCGTGGCCGCGAATCCAACCCAGGTTATGCCGCTGCACTCCGCCGCATCCGCCCGCAATCTGGAGGCCGCCCGCCTTTTGCTCGAACACGGAGCACCTGTGAACGCCCGCCAGCAAGCAGGCTGGGTTCCGATTCACGCCGCCGCCCAGAACGGAGACCGGCCCATGGTGGAACTATTGCTCAAGCAGCACGCCGATCCCAAACTAGCCAACGACGCGGGCAAAACTCCGGCCACGGTCGCTAGAGAAAAAGGCCACGCGGAAATCGCTGCGCTGCTGGAGAAGTAGAGATTAGGCGGAGCACTTCTAAAGAGTGGGGCGCTGCACACACCCACACATTCGCAAAAGGCACGAATGTGTGGGGCACCCGTTGAAGCGGGTCCTTGCTTGACTATCGGCGGCAAGTTTACTCTACGGGTATTAATCCCAATTACCCCTACCCCCCTCCCCCCTTTGTCAATGAAAATGCGGGTCGGGCTGCGAGAAATGGAAAAGGTCTTTGAAGGCAAAGGACTTATATTAAAGTGTTCTGAAATAAGGACTTAGCTCGATTTTCGCCAGATTCTATTGGATTCCGTAGGTTTTGCGGCTCTTTCGGAAGGTAACTTTTCCACTCAAATTATTATCAAAGAGTAAACTAGCCAGTGGACGTGGCTAAATTGCCGTCTCCTGGGAGACGGGCACACCCTCACTCGGAGGTCAGCTATTGTCGCCGACGCGCACGAGGGATGTCTGTGATGGCGCACACAATACGATTGTGATAATTAAGGGACCGCGCCCGAGCGAACTAAGGCGCGCTCGAATGAGCCAGCATCGGCGTTTTCCAATTTCGCGCACCGCGCATGATCGGTGCGTTGGT
>JBEKXC010000130.1:0-13880 GCA_049512435.1 Terriglobales bacterium
GATAGATGGATAGGAGCTTTGTCTTTGCCGGAGAAGAAGATCCGCTTCGACGATTTCGAGCTTGATTACGGTCGCTTTCAGCTCAGCCGGCGCGGCCGCCCGGTTCGTCTGGAAGGCTTGCCGTTGCAATTGCTCATGTTCCTGGTCGAAAAGCGGGGGGAAATGGTCACGCGCGAGCAGATCGCCAGCGAGTTGTGGAGCAAGGATGTGTTCGTCGACGTCGAACAGGGAATCAATACGGCCGTGCGCAAAATCCGCCGGGCGTTGTCGGACGACGCCGACGAACCGCAGTACCTGCAGACGGTAGTCGGTAGAGGCTATCGCTTCGTCGCGCCCACCGCCAAAGAAGATGCCAGTGGCCAGCCAGAAGGATTCACCGTTTCCGCCGAAGAACTGGGACGCGCCATCATGACCGCCGCCGGATTAGATCCGGAAAATCCAAGAGCAGATCCGAAGACTCGAGGCGACGTCTGAAGGTGCTGCACGTCTAAACCGCTTTGTCGTAGAGACGGGGCTTGCCCCGTCTCCGCGTGCGCCAGAACCGACCCGACTCGCCGTGATGACGCTCACTGTTTGAGATTTCTGATTTGTATACGATCCGTCAATGGTGCTGTTTCAAAATCGATATCGGGTTGAGTCCACGCGTTTGGAGGATTGGGATTACTCCTCGCGCGGCTGGTACTTTGTCACGCTCTGCACCAAGGACAAAAAATGTTCTCTCGGCCACGCGGTCGATGGAGAAATAGTTCTCTCGGACGCGGGCGTCATTGCTGAAATCGAAATGAAAACCGTTTCGAGCCACTACTCGAAGGTGACCATCGACCGATACGTGGTAATGCCCAATCACGTCCATGCGATAGTTGCGATCGACGGGCTGCATCGGTATTCTCCCAGATTGACAGCGATTGGCCCCACATCCGTCCAAATTCGTCCACAGCGTCCCGCCGCCCCTTCGCTCTCCGCCGTGATTGGAAGTTACAAGGCGGGAGTAAGCCGGACGTGTCGGCTTCGGGGCCTCCTGTATCTTCAATGGCAGCCTCGCTTTCACGACCACATTCTGCGATCGAACGCCGCCGTGAACGCGGTCCGGGAGTACATCGATCACAACCCGCAAAACTGGGTGGAAGATCCCGACAATACCGAGGCGACGCACGCGGAGACGCGGCAAGCCGCGTCTCTACTCTAGAGTAGGGATGGGGCCTGACCCGTCTCCCGCTGCGGAGTGTGTCCGGGCATGGTTCGTTCTAGAATTAATCCTCTACAATTAAATCCATGTCCCGCCTCGATCAAATTGCCGATCTTGAAAAGCGTTTTCTCCTCCCCACCTACAACCGCTATCCCGTGGGCTTTGAGCGCGGGAAAGGAGTTTACCTCTATGACTTCGAGGGCAAGAGATATCTCGACTTCGTGGCCGGGCTGGGTGTGAACGCGCTGGGGTATGCGCATCCGCGCATCGTGAGGACCATCCGCGAGCAGGCGGCCCGGGTGATTCACATTTCGAATCTCTATTACAACGAATATCAGGGACAGCTAGCCGAGCGCCTGTGCCAGCTTTCGGGCTCTAATTTTGACCGCGTCTTCTTCTCAAACAGCGGCACCGAGGCGATGGAAGGCGCCATCAAACTGGCGCGTCTCGCTGGACACAGAGCCGGCGGCGATGCCAAGTCGCAACTCGTGGCGTTGCAGGGTTCGTATCACGGACGGACCTTTGGCGCCCTGTCCCTAACCGGCCAGGATAAGTATCGCAAGGGTTTTGAGCCTCTTCTTGAGAACGTGGCCTTTGTGTCGCAGAACAACGTTGCAGCATTGGACGCTGCCGTCAATGCCAACACCTGTGCCATCGTGCTCGAGCCCATCTTTGGCGAAGGCGGAATCCTGGAGTGTTCGGAAGAATTCCTGCTTGCCTGCCGGACGCTTGCCGATCATCATCACGCCGCGCTCATTTTCGACGAGATTCAGTGCGGCCTCGGACGCGCCGGCAAGATCTTCGCCTTCCAAAGCTTCGGCGTAGTTCCCGACATCGTCACCATCGCCAAGCCGATCGCCGCTGGATTGCCGCTCGGCGCGTTCTTATCGAAGGAACATTTCGCCTCCGCGATCTCGCCCGGACAGCACGGCACTACCTTTGGCGGAGGTCCACTGGCGTGCCGCGTCGGCCTCGAATATCTGGCCATTGTCGAACAGGAGCGCCTGCTCGAAAATGTGGTGAAAGTTGGCGGCTACCTGCATCAGCAACTCCAGGAACTGGTGGACAAGTACGCCGCGACTCGCGAAGCCCGCGGCCGCGGATTCATCCAGGGCTTGGTGCTCGACATTCCTGCGCGCCCATTAGTGGAGCAGGGTCTGGCGGAGGGCATGCTCTTCAACGCGACCCAGGACACCGTCCTGCGCTTCCTGCCGCCGTTCGTGCTCGAAGAAAAGCACGTGGATAAAGGCATCCGAGTGCTGAAGAAGCTGCTGGGCAAAAGGCGGAAGAAAGCGCAGAACGCACTTTCGGAAGTTGCTGCATCTCTGGAGCGCGCTAACTCGGACCAACAAAAAGGAGGGGAGCCAGAATTCAGCTCCCCATAAGGTATTAGAGGCGATATCACTTAATAAGAACCTGTCTGCGAGGATTTCGTTGCCCACAGAAACGCAAAATCCTGAAGAAAAATTTATCCGCACCGGCCAGCACAACTCCGACCCGGGCGGCACGCTTGTTGAAACTCCAACTCCAAATGCAGCTGTAGTTGGAGAGCATTGGCTCGATCTCCCCGACGGGCGCATGCGCTATCTCAAGGCCGGGGCAGGCCCGGCGCTCATCCTGGTTCACGGGCTGATGGGCTATTCCTTCTCGTGGAGATTCACCATCCCCGCTGTAGCAACCCATGCGACCGTTTATGCCATCGACAATCTGGGAGCTGGGTTCTCAACCGCTAGAGAAGGCATGGACTCGACCGTACGCGCGACCGCCGAGCGTGTGCTGCAGTTCGTGGAGGCGCTCGGCATCAAAGATTTCGACTTGCTGGGCACCTCGCACGGCGGTGGCGTCGCCATTATGGTGGCGGCGGTTTGTGAAGAAAGACGCGCTCAGCGAGACCAACCACGGCTAAGGCGCCTCGTCCTCGTGGCGCCCGTCAATCCCTGGTCGCCCCATGGCAAGCGGCTTGCGCCCTTCCTCGGCAGCGCTGCCGGTTCCTTAGTCTTCCGCAACACGATTGAGCGCTGGCGCTCGCTAGATTACCTGTGGCTGCGCCGCCTGTTCGGCGACGGAGCAAAAATTCCGCCCGATTCGCTCGAAGGCTACCGCCAGCCCGTATTCAAGAATCGCGCCTTCCGTCATGCTGCGCGCATCATAAAGAATTGGACTGCAGACCTCGCAGAACTGGAAGCCGCGCTCCCAAAAATTCGCGATTACCCAACTCTCCTCATCTGGGGAACGAAAGACCGCGCGGTTGATTTCCGATCTGCCGAGCCGCTGCGCCGGAATTTTCGTGATGTGCGACTGGTGGCGTTCGATGGCGTCGGCCACCTGCCCTACGAGGAGGCGTCCGAAGACTTTAACCGCGCGCTCGTTGATTTCCTCACTGGCGCTCCCAGTTCTCAGTTCTCAGAAAAGCGGGGTTCCGGAAAATGATTGAAATCTATCCTCCCAGCCCGCAGCGAAAAAACTTCCGTCAGAGCGCCTCCGGTCAAAATATCTTCCGTCACTTCCCCTCGATCCTGCGCCGTCATATGCTGGTAGAAGCATCGCTCGGCAATGGAGAGCAGCCTGACTAGCAAAGCGATTTCCGCAAGCGCGCAGAATATCTCGCAACCGTCATCTGCGTCCCGCTTTCCGCAGCTGGGACTATCCCAAGTCTGGGTGCGATTCCTGCTGGCCATCGTCGGCCTGATGCTGGCTTTCGGTACTGCTCTTTTTTCAACCATAGCCCGGGAGTCGGGCAGTGTCTGGGAGACCATCATCCTGGCCTCGGCGGCGCTGTTGCTGGCCGCCTTCGTTGGCCTGACCACCGTGCCCTACCTGGCGCGGCGGGTGGTCGCGGCTCGCATGCGCGAGGCCATGGACTACGACGTCACGCGCGCCGGCATGATCTACATCCTGATCAGCGTTGTGATCGCGATCGCCGCCATCAACACCGGCAATAACCTGCTTTACGTTGTTGTCGCCACACTGCTCTCCGCGATTCTCGTTTCTGGCATCGCCTCGGCGCTGGTGCTCCGCAGTCTGACGCTCGATGTCCACTTGCCCGAACACGTTTTTGCCGGACGTCCAATGCTGGCACGTTTGTTCCTGCGTAACGCCAGTTCGTGGCTGGCGTCATTTTCCGTACGCGTGGTTCCCGCCAAGCGCAAATCGAAATCCCAAGCCCATTGGCGTTGGGAAGCCTCGACCTTCGGCTGGCCCCCCAAACGCGCGCCTCAGAAACAGTGGTTCCACCTGCCCGACCGCCGCCTGCGGCGCGTGCGCGAGGAATCAGAAAAGCCAATCCTGCAAGAATCCGTTTATTTTCCCTTTCTCGCTCCCGGGCAGGCACTCCGCGCCGACCTCGAAATAAGCTTCCCAGCCCGCGGCCGCTACTCGGAAAAAAACTTCGGCCTGGCTACGCGCTTTCCCTTCGCCTTCCTGATGAAAACCCGACGGATTAATCTGGCCCGCGAACTGATTGTCTATCCCGGAGTGGAGCCCACCGAACAGTTCCTTGAAGTTCTGCCCATGTTCACTGGAGAGTTTGAAACCTTTGTCAGGGGACGCGGCAACGATCTTTACCTCATCCGCGAGTACATGCCCGATGACTCCGCCCGCCACGTGGACTGGAAAGCCACAGCACGCACTGGCGCCCTCAAGGTCCGCGAGTTCAGCCGCGAAGATGAACGCAAGCTCCGCATCGTGTTCGACAACCCCGCACCGGGAATCCTGCAGCCCGACGTGTACGAGCGAGCGGTGCGACTGGCGGCTTCACTCGGATGGCACTTCCACCACGAAGATGTCGAAGTCTCCTTCGTCGCGCCGGGCTTGGAGCCTACCGAAGACGTCTTCGCTTTCCTGCGATACCTGGCGCTGGTCGAACCGCAGGACGCGACCCCGGTCTTCAGTCGTCTGCGCGCCAGTGAAGATTACAACCTGATCGTGACAGCTCGCGACGCTGCCGGAATTCCATCCGCTTTGGCGGCCAGATCCTACGTCATTTCGTTGAACGCGGAGCGAATCGTAGTCTTAAGAGAGTAAGAAAAAGAGCAAGACTTGTCGTCCCGAGCGAAGCGAAGGGTCTGCGGTTTCTTGACGCCGCGAAACTGCGGATCCCTCATGAGAGCAGCTCGGGATGACAAGTCTTTTGGGGAAGAAAGCGCTGCCGGCTGCAGCCGGGGGCTCATTTTTTTCTTCTCACCTCGCGCTTTTCGACATATACTCCTACTCCGCCGCGGGTCGAGACATCAAACGGCCTGCCTTGCTTCCTTCGTTCGAGATGAATTTAGCGCCGTTCACCGGGCGCTTTCGCTTTCTAAATCCACGGGAGTTGCAAATCACGGGAGGTGCAAATGTTGATCTGTGATCTGATCGGGAATCAAGTCACCATATCCGCCGAAGTCCACCAGACCGTGCTCGAAGTCGCCCGCATGATGGTGGAGCACAACATCGGCGCAGTTCCGGTTCTGCAGGAAGGCCAACTGGCCGGCATCTTCTCCGAACGCGACCTGATGACCCGTGTCGTGGTCGGCGGCAAGGATCCGGCCCGCACTCCGGTCAGCCAGGTCATGACGGAAGATCCTCTGACCGTCGCGCCGAACGATCCCGTGGAAACTTGCATGACCCTGATGAAGCGGCATAGTTTCCGGCATCTGCCCGTCTGCGCGGGACGCGAACTGCGGGGTGTCATTTCCTTGCGCGACATCCTTCTCCAGAATCTCGACGAGAAGGACGACGAAGTGCGCATGATGCGCGCCTACCTGCATTCCACGCCGGACGCCGGATAGTGTACGTATTTCCGCCCGTAGAGACGGGGCTTGTCGGTCTCCCACCGACAGACGGGCCCTTTTAGTAGCTAGCCAGAGGGTAATGGTTACTAAGGTTACCTAAGTAGATTGACCCCGCAGGGCTCTGTGCGTGAGGATGTTGGGGAAGGGTGGAGGCGGCGGTTTCTGCGGTGGGTCGCGCTCTTCCCCAAATCGTCGTATGACTTGGCACGGCCATAGCATCTTCCTTTACTTGTGGTGCGCGCAACCGATCCTGCAATCGGTGGTGGCAGTGATCTTCTGGCGCCGTAAGCTACACAAGCAGTTCCCGGCATTTTTCCTGTTCCTCCTGGCAGAGAACGTGAATTTTGCCGTCCTCTTTCCGCTTTGGCTCACGGGCAAGGCCACCCCATATTTCTGGCTTTTCTGGCTGGGTGAGGCGGTCAACGCGGTCCTCGGCTTCAAGGTAATTCATGAGATTTTCGTTGACGTGTTCCGCCCCTATCACACCCTGAAAGACTTGGGAACTCTGGTGTTCAAGTGGGCGGGCGTGGTGATGTTGCTGGTTTCAGTAGTGGTCGCCCTTTCGAATTCTCTCGAGCAGAGTCCGCTGGTACACGCCGTCACCACTCTTCATCGCTCGGTTCGGGTCGTGCAACTTGGCCTTATTCTTTTCTTGCTCCTGTTTTCGCGCTTTCTGGGAGTGTCCCGGAAGCGAGTCAGTTTTGGCATATCTCTCGGCTTTGGGCTTCTAGCCGGCGTGGAATTACTGATGTATGCGTTGAATTCGGGGGGATTCGCCAGGGAGGGCATCCTTAACCTGACCAACATGATCGCTTATATTCTTGCGGTTTCTGTTTGGTTCGGTTACTCGTTCTCGCGCAAAGCCGTGCTTGAGACCGCCGTCAATCGCTTGCAGACCCAGCGATGGGAGCAGGGCCTGGCGGATATTCAACACCCGGTGCCCCCCGATTCGCTGATCCCGATGTTCGAAGGCATGGTGGAGCGCGCATTCTCACGAAGCTCGAGTATGGAGCATATTGAAGATATCCCGCTCAAGAGCGCTGGAACCGCTCCCAAAGCCAACTCCGCAGCAGCCGGTTCCAAGACCCGACCATAACCTCAGCTGACCTTGGGCTGACCGAGAACGGCTCTGCACAAAAACCTTGTCAAGAGGTTTTTTGTGGGCACTGCAATCCCCTTGCTGGAGGCCGTAACTCGCTCGATTCTAGGCAAACCATTGCCTTAGAAAACCAGCGTAAACACGGTTCATATTGCCTGCCGGACGGCTCCGTCGATTTTCGGCATGCCCGTCAGTTCGTCACATAGATCGGGACGCCTGAAGTAACCTCTAATGAATCAGAAAGTTGCAGGGTTGTGTATAATGCATGACGCTGGAGGTCGGCAGTTCGACGCCAGCCTCCGGCAGACCCTAAGGAGAAAGTAGACCATGAAACGTTCGCTCAGGGCGTTACTCCTGTTGGTAGGTCTGGTAGGTACATTTGCGTACGCGGGCATCCCGAGAGTTCCTACTCACGATGGGCCGGCGCCGCTTTGTCCTCCCAGTCATCCGCTGTGCGGCGCGTAGTCGCATGGCTTATACAATCGCTTAAGCAGGATGAAAGTACTTGCATCACGAAGCAATTTTCCGGGCCGGCCCACTGTGGCTGGCCTCCTTTTTTTCTTCTCTTTATTTTTTGTCCGGGGTTTCAGTTTTCGCCTTCGCGCCTTCTGCCGACAGTTTCCCCTCTTCCAATTCTTTCGCATCCTTCCCGGGAGATTCCGCCTGGCCGGCGTTGTTGCTGATGTACTGCACGATGATCGAAATGCGCCGGTTCGACGGATCCAGCGGATCTTTGGCATCGCGCAGCTGCTGGTCGGCAAAGCCCCGCACTTGCGAAACCTGATCGCTGCCTAATCCCGATTGCTGCATTAACCGCCGCGCCGCATTCCCGCGGTCGGCCGAGAGTTCCCAGTTGCTGTAGCTGCTCTTGCCGGCAAAAGGCTTGGCGTCGGTGTGTCCCTCAATCAGAATATGATTGGGAATTTTTCCCAGTTCCACCGCCAACAGCGTCAGCAGCTCCTGCCCACTCTGGTTGAGGCCGGCATTTCCACTGTCGAAGAACGTTCCTCCCTCGGATTCCAGCAGTTCGATACGCAGACCTTCCGGGGTCACCGTCATCTCGACATTTTTTTTCAGCTTACCCAGGTCGATGACGCTCTCAATACTCTTTTCCAGTTCTTCTTTGAGCTTAGCCATGTCCTGCTTGGGCAGCTGAGCCTTGTCGCCGGTTCCGGCCAGACTGCTTCCCATCAGCTTCCCGGTTCCACTGGGATCTTTGAAGTAACCGCTAATTGCCTCCTGAACCGGCTTGCTGCTGTTCATCAACCACAACACGATGAACAGTGCCATCATGGCGGTGACGAAGTCGGCGTAGGCGACCTTCCAGGCGCCGCCATGATGGCCGCCATGGCCGCCTTTTTTCTTGATGATGATAATGGGTGGTGTGGGCATGACCGTGGTTATCCTGCGGCCGCTGCTTCTGCCGCAGCTGGCGCTTCTTTCGCGCCGCGGCAAGCTTCTTCGACCTCTTTGAATGAAGGCCGCACGTTCCCCGGCACCGTCCGCCGCCCGATCTCAACCGCCAGGATCGGCGCCACGCCTTTCAGAAACGCGATCATCGTTACCCGCAGCACCATCAAGTAGGCATGTTGCTCTTCCACCATCTTGCCTATGCGCACCGCCAATGGCCCGACCAATCCATAGCACAGCAAAATGCCCAGAAAAGTGCCCACCAGTGCCGCCGCCACCTTTTTCCCAATTTCTTCCGGAGGTCCGCCGAGTGCGCCCATCGTGATCACTACGCCCAGCACCGCTGCCACAATGCCCAGCCCGGGCAGCGAGTCCGCCATCGTCGCCAAGCCGGTCACCGGTTCGCTGGCCTCGCGATGATGGACTTCCATGTCTGCGTCCAGCATCTGATCCAGGTCGAATACCTCCACCCCGCCGCTGACCGCCATGCGCATCGTGTCGCAGACGAAATCCACGGCGTGGTGATCTTTCACGAAATCCTTGTAATTGGAAAAAAGCGCGCTCTGGTGCGGATCTTCGATGTCGGTCTCCAGCGCTACGAGGCCTTCCTTGCGCGCCTTTTGCAGCAATTCATACATCAACTTCAAGGTCTCGATGTAGCGTTTCGTGCCGTACTTGGTGGACCCAAACGCCGCCAGCAGCCCGCTGATCATTTGCTTGATGGTGTGCAGCGGATTCGAGATCAGCACCGTGCCGAGCGCCGCCCCGCCGATGATGATCAGTTCGGCGGGCTGCATCAGCACTTTCAGGGGGCCGTGCTCCATCAGGTAGCCCGCCAGAATGCAGCCGAAAACGACTACGATCCCAATGATCGAAAACATGGAGCATCATCCTCGCGAGCGTACGGAATCATTGGCAGCGCCCGCTGCTGCCGCTTTCGTTGTCGCACTCGAATGCGCAGGTTTCATTTCCCGCAGCAGACCTTCCAGATTCTTGCCTGCGCTGGCGAGCGTGTAGGCCACTTCGGACTTAACCAGGAAGCGGTCGCCCCACCACAAAATTTCCGAATGGCTCAGCAAATTGAATAAGGTTTCCGCCGTCGTCGCCACCGTCACCGGACTCGCCGAGGGCAGCACTGCCAGAAATTCGTTCTCGCCCCAGCATCCCAGAAAGTATTCCGTGTCGAGACTGTGTCGTAACGTCCGCGCCGCAGTGCGCAGAAAAGGCACGACGGACTGCGCACCGTGTTTCGCGCGAAATTCCTCCAGCCCCAGCACCCGTATCCGCAGCAGACCAAAGCCGGCGTTCGATTCCTCCATGACCGCCATGCATTCGTTCAGCAAGGCTTGTGTCAGACGCCGCGAAGGGATTCTCGTGGTTGCGTCCAAACATCCATACATCGCCGGCCCGGAGGACTCCTCGCGGTAGGCGAACACTTCTTCGAACAGGACCGTCGCACCGTCGATCGCACCCCCCTGCTCGGAGACGGACAAAGCGCGGATCGGCAGGGTGCGAACATCCACCGGCACACGGTGCCCACTTTTGTGAAGAAAGAAAGCAGTGCACTGCTGCGGCCGCCGCTCAGTAAGGGTCACCGTTACCGGACGTTGCTCGCCGCTAAAGCTGTTGCCGTGCCGGTCGCAGGCCTGCACCACATCTTCCAGGACATGCCCCACCACTTCGTGTGCCAGATACCCGGTGATGTGTTCCGCGCCATGGTTCCAAAAACGGATCTTCCGGTCCCGGTCCACGAGGTAAATTCCCGCCGGCAAATCTTCCACCACGTGCCGGAACAGTTTCGAGTCATCGAGAGGGTTAGAAGACATGGTTGGACACGCCGCCTTCTAGTTTCATCGGCAGCCGGGGCGGGAACTTCAGGGACGGGGGGCATGGCCAGGGCGCAACATTAACCGACTCGGGTCAAGATCCGTCGCCCAATTCACGCCGCCGGACGCGCCTTCGCCGCCAAAGCCCGCGCCAATTTCTCCGCATCGAAAATCGGAGGCTGGCACGCGAACTCCGAGCACACCACAGCAAACGATCTTCCGTCTCCGAGCGCTGGAAGATTTGGAATCGTCTCCGCCAAAGCCGGCGGCAGATTCTGCGCGACCGCCTTATCTGCATCCAAACGCAGCACCGCCGTACTCAGGCGCAGCGGCCGCACTGCCGCGTGATACAGTTCCGCTGCCGCGTCATCCCGCCCGACCACCACCACTTGCGTGTGCGGCTGGAGGAACCGAACCACCGCCAGGCCATAAGTCGCGGCGAAAATTCCGTGCTGTCCCGCGACCTCGGCATAGACCTCCAGCGTTCGCTCCGCCTGGTCGCGGTACGACGCATCTTTTTCCGATACATCGCCATCGGATACATCGCCCACATAACCATGCAGACGCAGCAGCGCAATCGCCGCCGCCGAATTTCCCGCCGGAGTTGGAGAATCCTGAAACGGCTTGCGCCGCGTCCCCAAGATTCCAAGCGCATTTTCTTCCCTCGACCCGGCGGGGGTATCAAAGAATCCGCCATCGACGGGATCGAAGAACTCTGCCACCATCCGATCCGCGATCGACCTTGCAAAACGAAAATAGCTCAAATCCGCCGTCGCTTCATAAGCGTCGAGACAAGCAATCACTGCGAAAGCATAGTCATCCAGCACTCCGGAAATTGCCCGCCGCTCCGCTTTCGGATCCGAGTAAGCAATCACGTGCCGCATCCCGCGCTCCGCATTCCATCCCTCGGAAAGCAGTCGATCGAGCGAGCGCAAAGCAAAGTGGCGTTCCTCGCCCAGATCCAGCACCTTGGCCGCCTCCAGATAAGCCGAAACGCACATCGCGTTCCAGCCCGCGTAAACCGTTTTGTCCACATACGGCGTCGGACGCAGCAAGCGCGCCGCATACATCTTCTTCTGAGCCGCAGCCAGCAGCGTTCGCGCGTCCTCCTGCGCAAGATTCAACCGCCGCGCAATTTCCTGCCATGAGTTCTGCGGGTCTGAACCAGAGATGTGCAAGACATTCTTAGCCGGATTGTGATGCATGTCTCCGGCTCTCTGAATGTCATAGTAGAGCGCCGCCACCGCCGCCTCATCCGGGGTCAGCACTGCTTTCACCTCGTCCAAAGTCCAGGTGAAATAGTCACCATCATCGTCCATCGAATAATCGGCATCCTGCGAAGCGTAGAATCCGCCATGCCTGCGGTCGCTCAGCCATTCGTCCATCCAGCGAATGATGTCGCGCGCCACCGCCGCGAAGAACTCATCTCCCGTCGCCTGGTAAGCGTGCACATAGTTCTTCAGCAATTCCGAGTTGTCGTAACACATCTTCTCGAAGTGCGGCACGATCCAGCGCTCATCGACGGAGTAGCGATGGAAACCACCCGCCAACTGGTCATAGACGCCGCCCCGCGCCATTTTCTCCAGCGAGTGCGTGAAAATAATTCGCAGGTCTTCATCGTTTGCGCCACGTGCACTGCGGTCGTTTGTAGAGAGACTCGAGCGCGCGTACTGATCCATCACCAGGTCGAGCGCCGCCGGATGCGGAAACTTGGGAGCGCTGCCAAATCCGCCGTTGACCCCGTCAAACATCTTCCGCGCCGATTCCAGAATCGCGTCAATCACCGTAGCCGAGACCTTCCCGCCGCCCGCCGAAAAAGATTCTGCGCGCGAGATTGCGCTCTCGACCAACTGCGCCTGTTCCAGCACCTCGCCGTTCTTCTCGCGATAAGCCGCAGCAATCGAAAGCAGTACGCGCTTGAAACTAGGCCGCCCATAAGCATCCGCCGGAGGGAAGTAGGTCCCGCCATAAAACGGCTTGCCATCGGGAGTGAGAAACGCCGTCAGCGGCCATCCACCCTGCCCCGTGAGCGAGGCCACCGCCACCTGGTACCGGCTGTCAATATCGGGACGCTCGTCCCGATCCACCTTCACCGCGATGTAATGCTCGTTAACAATGGCCGCAACTTCCGGATCGTCATACGACTCGCGATCCATCACATGACACCAATGACACCAGACGGCCCCAATATCCAAAAGCACAGGTTTGTCAGCCGCGCGAGCCGCGGCAAAAGCCTCCTCCCCAAATTCATGCCACTGGATGGGCTGGTGCATCGCTGATCGAAGATAGGAAGAAGAAGCGCGGGCGAGGGAATTATGCGGGCCGGTGGTCATCAGGAGAGTCTATCGCGGGAGCGGGCGAAAATGGGACTCTGAGCCTGAAACAGGCAGAACTTGCCCCCGTCATCAAGGCATGACCAGCCGGGGAAGAAGCGGCCTCTCAGGGCCGCGTCATCCCAGACTCCGTACTTTTGCTACGGCGTGATCTCGTAGACGACGCCCTGACCATAAGCCCCGCCATAATTTGTCGTGCCGTAGAGGTTCCCAGCACTGTCGAGCACAAGGCTGCCTGTGGGAGAGTTCCCGTCAGTCCCGCCGCTGAAGCTATAGAGCAGGGTGTAGGTCCACGTGTTCTTTGCACCCGGCGTCAGCTCGAAAACGGTCCCGGAATTTTCTGTGCCCCCTGCACTAGCCGTGCCGTAGAGGTTCCCTGCAGGGTCCAGGATGACGCCGCCCCACGGGTACGCCCCATCGGAACCGGAAAAACTGTGCAGCAAGGAGGCAGCCCATTTGTCGTCGTCTTTTTTGTCCGTGAGCTGGTAAACGGTGCCCCGGTCAGCGTCACCTCCAGCTGAGTTGGTGCCGTACATGATCCGCGCCCCATTCGCATTAACCTGCGTGGCCAAGTCGCCTACAGGAAAGCAGCCATCTTTACAGGTAATGAAGGTATGCTTTGCTTTTGCTTTCCGGGAACTGAAACGTTCGAAGACGCTGCCGAGTTGTTTCGGTCCTCCGGAGTAGGCGGTGGCGTAGATCGAGTTTCCGAACAGAGTCAGGCCGGTCGGATACGAACCAAAGCTGTTTCCCGGGGCACTCTGGATCCCATAATCCCCGCCGGGGGCCCAAACGAAGACGGTTCCCGGTTCCTTGTTACCACCGCCGTAGGCGGTCGTTCCCCAAGTAGCGTACCCGTCGAAGCTCAAGTCGGATTCGGGCTGACAGCCATCCAACGTGAGGTCATTAAAGGTATGAAGGACTTGTAATTGCCCCTCGGCCCCTTTGTTGACGATGAAAAACGTGCCGCACGAGTCGTTGTCCTCGCCGCCATAGGCGGTGGTGCCGTAAATATTTAGCCCGTCGGTGGCCAGGCCACCTTGGGGTTGGCTTCCGTCCGACCCTCCGGTGAAGCTGTATATAACGGTTTCGGTCCAGGTGCCGTCTGGGGAAGGGGAAAGCTCAAACACCGTCCCCTGGCCATAAGCGCCGCCATATTGGGTAACTCCGTAGAGATCGCCTGCCTGGTTAAAGATTACGCCCGCTTGAAAAGGTTGCGCACCGTCGGTGCCGCCGGTGAAGGAGTACAACACT